>NZ_CP092487.1:1017500-1320000 GCF_022429565.1 Lutibacter sp. A64 | reverse complement strand
AAAGGAACTGGAATTCCAGTAATTGCTGATGGTGGAATTAGATATACAGGTGATATTCCAAAAGCCCTTGCAGCCGGAGCCGATACTGTTATGTTAGGTTCTTTATTAGCAGGTACAAAAGAATCACCAGGTGAAACTATTATTTTTGAAGGAAGAAAATTTAAATCATACCGTGGTATGGGTTCTGTTGAAGCTATGAAACACGGTTCTAAAGATAGATACTTTCAAGATATAGAAGACGATATTAAAAAATTAGTACCTGAAGGAATTGTTGGACGTGTACCTTATAAAGGTGAGTTAAATGAAACAATGGTTCAGTTTATTGGTGGTTTACGTGCAGGAATGGGATATTGTGGATCTAAAGATATAAATGCACAAAAATCTGCTCAGTTTGTAAAAATTACTGCTGCTGGTATGCGAGAAAGTCATCCGCATAATGTAACCATTACTAAAGAATCTCCTAACTATTCGAGATAAATTTATAAAGTGATTTATATAACTACTATGTTATATAATCGTCATTCGGAATCTATTTCAGGTTGACGTTAAACACAATAATGATAATTTTAACGTCATTACAATTTAAAGTAATCTTTTTTTCTTAAGAGAATTGATAATTAAAAATTGTAATGACGTTATTTTTTTATTCTTTAATAACTCTAATTCCTACGTGTTTACTAGAAATCATTTTAGAGTTATTCGCATCGTAAAAATCATAAGCACTATAGCCGTAAATTCCATTTTCAAAATATTCGGCCACATTTCCACCTAAATCGTAAACGGAAGCATCTCCAATTTTTGTAGGACTGTTTTTACCTACTTTTTTAAATAAGTGCGATTTTAAGGTTGAAACTTTTTTATTTAGAACTTCAATTTCATCAATAGTAATAGCATAACCGGCCCAATAATTTAAAGTGTTTTCTTTTGCAGCGGCTTTATGTGCAGCCTTTTGAAGTTTTTCAGCTTCTTTTGCATTTGGCAATCTATAATTATCTCCAGTTATTTTACTTAACCATTGTACATATTTTATAGCTTCTTCTTTAGAAGTTGTTACAGGATAATTATCTAAACCAGCATCAAATTTAAATTCAGGTTTGTAAGCTTTAAATTGTGCATTGGTAATTTCAAACTTACCAATAGCTATAG
Source organism: Lutibacter sp. A64 (assembly GCF_022429565.1). Taxonomy (NCBI): domain Bacteria; kingdom Pseudomonadati; phylum Bacteroidota; class Flavobacteriia; order Flavobacteriales; family Flavobacteriaceae; genus Lutibacter; species Lutibacter sp. A64. Next base: position 1,318,854 of record NZ_CP092487.1, on the reverse strand, counting down.
AATCTTTTTTTACAAGTACTGCTTCTGGAATTAGATTAGAATTGTACAATTCTCCAAAATTACCAGTTTCTGTAACTTTAGCTTTATCAATTTTTAATAAATTAGCTAACGGACTGTCTTTTTTAAATGCTTCATTTTTAGTTGAAGGCTTGTTAAATAAATAGGTGTCTATCCAAGCTAGTTCTTCATTCATTTTACGTAATTGATGCGTAATTTTACCTAAACCATGTGGCTGACCTGGAAACCATAAAAAACGAACTGGAGCTTTATTTACTTGCTGTAATCCTCTATAATATTCCCAACCTTGGTCACGTGGAACTGCTCTGTCTTCACTTCCGTGGAAAATAATGGTTGGTGTTTTTATTTTTTCAATTTCAAATAAAGGAGATTTTATAATATAATTTTCATTGTAAAATTTGCCATTTATATCATCCCAAGGAGCACCACCAAAATACGATTGGTCAAAACTTACTCCAAATCTACAGGTTCCATAATCAGATGTCCAGTTAACATCACCTGCACCTGGCGCAGCAAATTTGAACATATCAGGATAGCGAACCGTTAACATAGTTGTAATAATTGCTCCGTTAGACCAGCCCATAGTTCCTAATTGATTTTTATCAATCATTCCTTTTTCGTCTAACAGATTTATTGCTTTGGTTATATCCTCTAATTCTGGTTCGTAATAATTACCCTTAATACTTTCAACAAAAGAAAGTCCGTGGTTAGATGAACCATGGTAATTTGGTTTTAAAACAAAAGAACCGCGTTGCGCTAAAATATTTGGATAGGTACTCCAACGTTCACTCCAAGTATCTGTATCAACTCCAGAAGGGCCACCGTGAATAGATAAAATTAGTGGATAACGTTTGCCGGCTTCATATTTTTCTGGGTAGTATAAGATACCAGTAACTTCTTCATTATTATAACCTTTCCAAACTAAAACTTCACTTTTAGTAATAGTTTTTTTAGCTAAATTTTTATTTAATGAAACAACTTCTTTTTCATTAATAAATTTATTTTTTGAGATATCTGCAACATAAAATTTAGGTAATTTTGAAGCTGTAGAATATTGATAAATTACTTTAGAACCGTTTTCCGAAACGTTTAATAAGGTGGTATGATTGTTTTTTTTATCTAAATCTATTGATTTTTTAGACCAAGAGTTACCATTTTTTTTATAGTATGCTAATTTGTAATAAGCTTTATTGGCAAGTGTAACAATTACATCGTTACCAACAAGATTATAGCCACGACCTATGCCTAAATCCCATTCTAAATCTACTTTTTTGTAGCTATTAGTTTCTAATGTGTAATAATACAATTCTGAAATACCAGCGCCATTCCATTTTGGATCTGAAGCGTGTGTTGATGTAAAGTAAAAACCTTTATTGTCTTGACTAAAATTAAAACCATTTGATGGAAATTCCAAAGGTTTTAAAATTTGAATTTTTGTATTAGTTTCTAGATTTTTAAGAAAGTAAAAAGGGTCTTTTTGAGCATCAGAATTATAACTTCTACTCCTACTAACACTATAAATTAACCATTTTCCATCAGGTGAAACAGTATAACTTTCTAATGGTTTTTTATTATCTGTAATTCTCTTAATTGATTTATCTTTTAAATTATAGGCATAAACTCTAGAAGGTTTCCAATGTAAAGAATCTTCAACAACAATTACATCATCTTTTGTTTCTTTTAGTTGACTTTCATATAAGGTTTGTCCTTCATTAGATTTATAAAGTAAGGTGTTTTTGTTTAACCAAGCAATACTAGATATACCATTTTTAAATTCTTTAACTTCTTTAGGTTCACCACCATAAATACTTAATTTCCAGAGTTTTTTACCTTTTTCTCGAGATGATAAAAAATAAATAAATTCACCATCTTTTGAAAAAATAGGACTGTAGTCGTTTTCGTTTTCATTTGTTAGCTGAATTGTTTTAAAACTATTTTTTTCTGGAAGGTCTAAACGTGTTAAATAGATGTCTGAAACAAATTTATCTTTTTCTTTTACAGCTTTATTTTTAGTCCAAACTACCATAGTTTCATCAGGAGAAATTGAAACCGAACGCATAGATTCTGTATTAATAATATCTTTAGGAGTCCAACGTGTTTTATCTTTTTTTTGGTCTTTTTCTTGAGCTTTAAGCTGTATTGAAACTGTGAAAAGTAACAATAGAGTAGTAGCTAAAAATGTTTTCTTCATAAGTGTTAAATTTGGTATTTAATATCTGGTATCTGGTATTGATTTTAGTTTAATAAGAGTGATTCAAACTTTGAGCCTTTAAACCTTTGCTACTATTTTTTATTTTCCAATTCTAAATATTTTTCAACAAATGCTTTTACACCTTCTTCTATAGTAGTTTTAGGTTTAAAATCTATATAATTAAATAAGCTTTCAACATTTGCATAGGTAGATTTTACATCACCAGGTTGCATTGGTTTAAATATAATTTTTCCTTTTTTATTTAATACTTTTTCTAAAGCTTTTACATAGTCCATTAAAGCTACAGGACTATTATTTCCAATATTAAAAATTTGATATGCTTTTGAACTTTTAGAAGAAGTTGGTTTTTTAGGATTAAATGCAGGGTTGTTTTCTTTTGGAGCTAAAGGTAATAATCGTTTTATACTTTCAACAATATCGCCTACATAAGTAAAATCTCTACTCATATCACCATTGTTAAAAACTTCAAATTCTTTATCTTCAACCATTGCTTTTGTAAAAATATGCAAGGCCATATCTGGTCTTCCCCAAGGTCCGTAAACTGTAAAGAAACGTAATCCAGTTGCAGGAACATTAAATAAATTGGCATACGAATGTGCCATCATTTCATTCGCTTTTTTACTTGCAGCATAAATTGCTAACGGGTGGTCTGTACAATTATCTTCTTTAAAAGGAATGTCTTCGCTTAAGCCATAAACAGAACTTGATGAAGCAAATACTAAATGTTCTACAGGATACGCTCTACAACTTTCTAAAATATTTAAAAACCCTGTAATATTACTATCTACGTACGATTGTGGGTTTTCTAACGAATAACGTACACCTGCTTGTGCTGCCAAATTAACAACATAATTAAATTGTTGTTCTTTAAATAATTGTTTTAAATTATCTAAATCGGTTAAATCTAATTTTATAAAAGAGATATCACCTGTTTTTAAAAGTGTGTTGTATGCTATTTCTGAAGTGTTAAAACCCAAATCTTTTAAACGAGCTAGCTTTAAGTTTACATCGTAATAATTATTAATATTATCTAAACCTACAACTGTAAAATTGTTTTTTAGTAATAATTTAGCCAAATGATGACCAATAAAACCAGCCATTCCAGTAATAAGTACTTTCTTTTTATTATCTAAATTCATTTGATATTTTAGTTTTTTCTGAGTTTTTGATTGTTACAATCAGTTTTAAAGTTATTAAGTGTTAGTTGAGGCTAAAATTAATGTAAAATTAGATATTATTAATAGAAGTATTAAAATATGTTTAATTTTATTAATCTTAAGTTAGTAAATAAGCTTTAGGTACTAAAGAGAATCTTTTTTTATTTTAATGCGATCTTCTAACAGATTGTACTTAATGTTAAATTTAGATTTTGAACCTAAATGTTCAGGTTCTTTAGGGTCTGCAGTTAAAACTTTAATTCTAGTAAAAGGATTTTTCTCAATTAAATAAGCCTTGGTATTTTTTAATAATTTAGAATTATTTGTAGAAACTATAGAATCTAAATTTATGTTAGCACTTAATTTTAAAACGGCGTCTTTTACACTTAATGTATCTGGGGCGGTTTTAGCTATTAAATAATTTTTAAATTGATTGTCGTTTTTTATATAATCTTTCTGAGTTTCTGCATTAAATTGTGCACCTATAGTTTTTAGAGCAACAGCTTCTTTTTGAAGGTTTAAATCTACAAAATGTAATAATTCAATTTTAAGTCCTTTCTTTTTGGTCTCTAAATCTATAAGTTTATTTAATTGCTGTTGGTTCTTTGTACTAGGAATGGTATCTGTATAATTCAATTCAATTTCTTCTAATTCTTTAGGTTCAACACCAATAAAATCTGCTAAAAAGTTAACGGGACTAGCAACAGTTTTTAAAATTAGATTTTTAAAAGTTGTCCAAACAATTCCACTAATATTTACTGACGGGTCGTTTAAATCACCACGTACAGGTACATCTAATTCAACATCTCCATTTTTATCTTTTAAAAGAAACAGCGCAAATTTTAAAGGAAGCTTATTTAAGCCTTTTGCTGTACTTGAAACCGAAGCATTTTTTACTAATAATTTGTTTTCGCTGGTTAAATTGCCGTCGGTAATATTTGTTTTAGTATTGTAGAAAAAATCACCTTCTAAAATATCGTGTCCCATATAATACCGAGAATAAATATTGATATCTGACAATAAAAACCTTTCTACAGTAATAGCTATTTCTGCATTTTTAAAGTCTGTAGGGTTTATACTTAATTTGGCGTTAAGTTTTCCTCGCTTGTTTAAGCGCATATTAGAATAGATATTAATCAAGTCAAAATTGCTATAAATACTATCTGTATCTATTTGAATATTACTTAAATGATAATCGAATTTTTCTCCGGTTAAATTATCAGAATAATCCAATTGTCCTTTAGAAACATTAAGTTTTTTTATAGCATAATACAGTTCGTTTTCTTTAGCCTTTTTTTGACTGTTTTCTACGTTTTCTGTATTCCTTGTTTCATCAAGTTTAAATATTTTAAAAAAATTATTGGTTATAGAATCTAATTGAAAATACGTATAAGGTTCATTTATTGTTAAAGACTTTAATTTGTATAAATTGTTGGTATAATCTATATTTTGAAGTTGAGCGTCAATGTTTTTAGCTGCAATAAATTTCTTATTTGAAGTGTCAGTCATTTCAAAATTATTTACAGATACATTTCCAGATACTGTTGATTTTAAAGCATCGTTAAAATTACCTTTAATTTTAATTTCAGTATTTACTTGACCTTTAAAACTATTTATTTCAGCAAAAGGGGTAATATAATTGTAAAATGTATCTAAGTATAAATTATCAATGTTTAAGTCTGAATCAAATTTTAAGGTTGAAGGATTTACGTTTAGCTCTGTATTTAGTTTTCCCTTTTCATTTAAAACTAAATTAGAATTGACAGTTATTAATTCAGAATCATTAGAAATACTATCAGAATTTATTTGAATTGAACTTAAGAGATAGTTGAATTTTTCACTGCTAGAATTGTCATTAAAATCTATTAGTCCATTGGTCATATTAAAATGATTTATGGCATAATACAATTTGTTTTTTTGAAAAGTTTCTTGAATTGTATCTGTTGTACTATTTTCAGTTGCTATTTCTTCAACTTTAGTAGTATCGTTTAATTTAAACACTTTTGAAAAATTATTAGATATGGAATCTAATTTAAAATAGGTGTAAGGTTCATTTATATATAAAGAATCTATAGTGTAAGAATTGTTGATATAATCAATTTTTTGCAATTGAGTTCCTATTTCTTTAGCTGTAATAAATTTTTTGTTTGAAGTGTCTGTTATTTCAAAATCCTGTATAGAAATATTTCCAGATACAATCGATTTTAAAGCATCGTAAATATTACCTTCAATTTTAAGATGCGAATTTAATTGACCTTCAAAACTATTTATTTCAGCATAAGGTGCAATATAATTGTAAAACGAATTTAAGTGCAAATTGCTGATGATTAAATCAGAATCAAATTCTCCATCAATAGGATTTATATTTATTTTAGTTTTAAGTGTGCTATCTTCGTTTAAACTAAATTTTAAATCAGCATTTGTTTTTTCTGTTTGATTCCAGCCAATAAAAGGAATAAAGAAAGAAAAATCTTCAATAGTTGTTATTTGATTAATATTTTTATCATTATAAATAAAGTTTGCACCTTTAAGTTCAAGATTATTTAAATAATACTTAATAGGTTCAAGGTCTTCTTCTTTAGTTTGAAGTGTATCTGGTTCAGATTTATAAAATTCTAATAAATCATTAAAATTAAAAATACTATCTTTTTGAATGGTATTAACTGTTAAACCAGAGAGTAAAAACTGTTCAATAACAATTTTGTTATTTATGTATTTATAGGGTTCAGTATTTAAAATTAAGGTGTCAAATTTTATAAATTCTGTAGTGCCATCGTTTTCAAACATTTTAAAATCGATAAGCTTTATAGTACCAGTAAAATAATTTAAATTCAATTTATCAATATCAATTTGTCTTCCAACAAGAGATTTACTGTTTTTTATAACGTAATTTTTAATACCAGCAGGAGATAGTAATAGAAATATTGTTATTAGAATTAGTAAAACTAATCCGCCAATTATCAGTTTTTTTTTAGATTGCATATTACTTTATATGTTGTGCAGTAGTTGTTTAATAAACTATTTTATTTCATTTTTTTGCTGGATTTTTATCTAAAATTGTTAGGTCTGTTAGGCAGTGCAATTTAGATAATTTCAAAACTATTTAAATGTATTTAACAACACTTTAACAACATTGTTTTTTGTGTAAATTTTATTTAAAAACTTAACTTTTTTAAGTTAAAATAATTGTTTAAATAAATACTTTTAGGTTGTATTTTTTATTTTAAACAGTATTATTTTTCAACGTATTTATGGGGTTAAAAGTGTGTTTAAATTTAAATAAAAAGTTAAAAAAAACATTAAAAAAGAAAGATTCTAATAATGGATTATATATGCAGTATTTATTTTGAAATGGTATCAGTAATTATTAAAATATCTCCTTAAATTTGAGTTACTAAACCATATTAAAAATGAATAGACAATTAATAGAATGTGTACCAAATATTAGTGAAGGACGCGATACTACTAAAATTAAAGCAATCTCTTCGGTTGTAGAAACGGTTGAAGGTGTAAAATTATTAGATGTAGATCCGGGAAAGGCCACAAATAGAACTGTAATTACTTTTGTTGGTGAGCCAGAAAATGTAATTGAAGCGGCATTTTTACTGATTAAAAAAGCGGCTGAATTGATTGATATGAGTAAACATACCGGAGAACATCCTCGTTTTGGAGCTACAGATGTTTGTCCGCTAGTGCCAATTTCAGGAATTACCTTAGAAGAAACTGCAGTTTTTGCACATAAATTGGGCGAAAGAGTAGGAAAGGAGCTTGGTATTCCAGGTTATTTTTATGAAAATGCAGCGAAACAAGAAAAAAGAAAAAATTTAGCAAGTTGTAGAGCTGGCGAATATGAAGGCTTAAAAGAAAAATTGGTGAATCCAGATTGGAAACCAGATTTTGGTCCTGCAGAATTTAATGCTACTGTTGCAAAAACTGGAGCTATAGCAATTTCTGCACGAGATTTTTTAATTGCTTATAATATAAATTTAAATACAACTTCAATCAGAAGAGCAAATGCAATTGCTTTTGATATTAGAGAAGCTGGGCGTGTTAAATATGAAAATGGAATTACTGGAAAAAAAGTTTTAGATGCAAATGGACAACCTGTACGTATTCCAGGAAAATTAAAAGCAGTAAAAGGTATGGGGTGGTTTATTGAAGAATATGGAATTGCACAAATTTCATATAATTTAACCAATATTAATATTACCTCAATGCACGTTGCTTTTGATGAAACAGTTAAATCTGCTACCAAACGAGGCTTACGGGTAATAGGGTCGGAGTTAATTGGTTTAATTCCGTTAAAAGCAATGCTAGATGCAGCTGATTATTTCTTGAAAAAACAAGAGCGTTCTTTAGGAATATCAGAAGAAGAAAAAATAAAAATAGCAGTAAAATCTTTGGGCTTAGACGATTTAAAACCTTTTAATCCAAAGGAAAAAATTATTGAATATTTATTAGAAGATACAACTTCAAAAAAATTAATTGATTTAACGGTAAAAGATTTTGCTGAAGAAACTGCAGGAGAATCTATGGCTCCAGGTGGAGGATCTATTTCTGCATATGTTGGTGCTTTGGGAGTTTCTTTAGGAACTATGGTTGCAAACCTTTCAGCACATAAAGCTGGTTGGGATGCTAAATGGGAATTTTATTCAGATTGGGCTGTGAAAGGACAAGCTTATAAGAATAAATTGCTGTTTTTGGTTGATGAAGATACCAATGCTTTTAATAAAATAATTGAAGGTTTTAGAATGCCAAAATCTAATGCAGAAGAAATTGAAGCACGTAAAGAAGCTATTGAAAACGCTACTAAATATGCTACCGAAATTCCATATCAGGTAATGGAAACCGCTTATAATTCTATGGAAGTTATGCAGGCTATGATTGCTGAAGGACTGCAAACGTCTCTTTCTGATGCTGGAGTTGGAATTTTATGTGCTAGAACTGCGGTAATTGGTGCTTATTTTAATGTTAGAATTAATGCAAAAGACATAAAAGATCGTATGTATGCAGAAGAAATTTTAAACAAAGCTAAAACGGTCTATACTAAAACAATTAAAATTGAAAAAGAAGTAATGAGCTATATTGATTCTAAAATGTAGTGTAATTAAGTAAAAATAATAGAAGTAAAAAGTCTAAATTTAAGTATTATAGGCTTTTTACTTCTAAAAATTAATAGCTTTTAATTGAGTTTTATATTGTTTAAGTTAGAGCTTCAATAATTATTTTACTTATAGACTTTGCTTTATTTATAACCATTATGTGTGTTCCGTTTTTAATTGGAATACAGTTTTTTATATGTTTAATAGGGAAAATATGGTCATCTTCACCTTGTATGTGTAATATATTTTCAAGGGTTTCTTCTTGTTTCCAATGCAGAACATTGTATATGGACCAATCTAAATAGTTGGCATTTCTTACCGATAAATATTCTTTATATAATTTTACTCTTTTTTTTGCAAAATCACCAAATGCATAAGAAGAGAAATCTTCAAAGTTTTTAATAGAATGTGAAGGGAATAATTTATAAGCTTTGGTGTTTTTAATTAATTTTAAACGTTTGGGTAGCTCGTATTTATTTTTAACGCTAGAAATTAAAATTATTTTTTTAACCTGTATGTGTTTACTCATTTCTTGCACAATAATGCCTCCAAAAGAAACACCCACTAAAACAGGGTTTTCTTTAGTAACTAAATTGCACATTCTTTTGGCGTAGTCTTCAATTTTTTCTTTTTCAGAAACGGGTAATAACCATTCTAAAAAATGTAATTTAAAACTGTCTTCTGGAAATTTTAAAAATTCAAATATCTTTGAACTAGCTGCCAATCCAGGTACAAAATAAATATGAGTTTTTTTTTGTTCCATTAATGTTCTAATATTCCAAGAATAATTGGTTTTAAGCCACTAAAGAAAAATTCTACAGCAATTACCATAACTATTAACCCCATCAAACGCATCATTACTTTGTTTCCTGTAGAGCCTAATTTATCACTTATTTTGCTTGCACCAATTAAAATTATATAGGTTAGTAAAAGTACAAAACCTATTATAGAAATTAAAACTATTTTTTGAGAAATAGTATGTGCATCTTCCATTAAAATAATTGCATTACTAATTGCTCCTGGGCCACAAATCATAGGAATAGCTAGTGGGGTAATAGAAATATCTTCAACGTAAGCATCAATTTCATCTTCTTCTTTTGTGTGTTTAAATTGTCCTAATCTGGCTTGTAACATATCCCAACCCATCATAAAAAATATTAAACCACCAACAACTCTAAAACTATTTACAGAAATACCAAAAAAGTTAAACAATACCTGACCTGAAAACGCGAATGCAATAATGGTGAAAAAAGCCACTAAAGTTGCTTTTTTAGCCGTTTGTTTTCTTCGTTGTTTATTTAACGTAGAAGTCATAGACATAAAAATAGGCATTGTACCCAAAGGGTTTATAATGGTGAAAAATGCCGTAAAAGCCAGTAAACCAAATGTATATAAATCGTTAATTTCAGTCATTTTAACTTTTTAATTTAATTGAGGCACATTTACCCATTCAAAACGTACAATTCCGTCTTCATCTATTTTTGTTAGTTTAATTTCATGAAGTGTATTTACCAATTCTGGGTTCCACGGAGTTTTTACTTTTACATAATTTTCGGTAAATCCGTGAATAAAACCTTCTTTATTTTCACTTTCAAATAAAACAGTTAATTTATTACCTATCTGACTTTCATAAAAAGCTCTTCTTTTTTTAACAGATAAACCTCTAAGCATTTTACTGTGTTTTGTTCGTGTTCTTTTAGCGACTACACCATCCATTTTAATAGCCTCTGTATTTGGCCTTTCAGAATAGGTGAACACATGTAAATATGAAATGTCTAATTCATTTAAATAGTTGTAGGTTTCTAAAAATAATTCATCAGTTTCTCCAGGAAAACCAACAATTACATCAACGCCAATACAAGCATTTGGCATTATTTTCTTTATTGCTTCAACTCTATTGGTGTATGTATCTTTTAAATAGCGGCGTTTCATTAATTTTAATAATGTATCGCTACCGCTTTGTAATGGAATGTGAAAATGTGGTACAAAACTATTGGATTTTGAAACAAAATCTATAGTTTCATTTGTCAATAAATTTGGTTCTATTGAAGAGATTCGTAAACGGTGAATACCTTCAACCGTATCCAATGCTTCTACTAATTGAAAAAAGGTGTGTTCGTGTTTTTTATTTCCAAATTCACCTTTACCATAATCACCAATATTTACACCAGTAAGTACAATTTCTTTAATTCCTTTTTCTGAAATTTCTTGTGCATTTTTCAATACATTTTCTAAAGCATCACTTCTAGAAATTCCACGAGCTAAAGGTATGGTACAATAGGTGCATTTATAATCGCAACCATCTTGAACTTTTAGAAAGGCGCGTGTTCTATCACCAATTGAATATGAACCTACATAAAAATCGGCTTCTTCAATTTCACACGAATGCACTTCGCCCATTTCATTTTTAGACAAGTCGTTAATATAATCGGTAACCTTAAATTTTTCAGTAGCACCTAAAACCATATCTACACCATCAACTGCAGCTAATTCTTCTGGTTTTAACTGGGCGTAACAACCAATTGCAATTAAAAAAGCATTTTCATTTTTCTTTAGTGCATTTTTAACAATTGATTTAAAACGTTTGTCTGCGTTATCGGTTACAGAACACGTATTAATTACATATATATCAGCCTTTTCTTCAAATTCTACACGTTTAAAACCTTCATTTTGAAAGTTACGCGCAATGGTAGAAGTTTCAGAAAAATTTAGTTTACAACCTAGTGTGTAAAATGCTACTTTTTTTTGTGTGCTCATTCTTGTACTTTTAGGAGCGCAAAAGTACAGAATTTTATTTTTATAATAGGATTAGCGATTTATCAAAAACACCTTCTAGTTTTATAAAATTTATAAAGTTTAAATTAATTGTAATCTAAACACTTTTAGAAAGTTAACTGTAAGGTGTGATTGAAACTTCAAATTGATCTAATCCATTAGATTTGTTAAATAATTTTTCTGAAAGCATTTCTTTACCAACATATGGATACGCAGTAATTGGCTCAATACATAACATATTAGAAACCTCTGTCCACAACATAAAATTGTTAAAGCCTTTAGTTTTAATAGCTAGATTATAACCTTCTTTTTTAATTAATTTAACTTCGTTAGTATTTAAAATTGAAAAGGCTTTACTACCACCTTCAATAATTGTAGGAATAGTTATTTGTTGGTTTTTAGATTCAATTACTTCATCTAAATTACCATTTAACATAAAAGCAGGATGGTAACCAAGCATAAAAGGCATTCCTTTTTCAGTATTAATTTTAAATGAAATTTTTAAGCCATTATTTTCTAATTCAATTTTTTTTTGAAAACTAAAACTATAAGGCCAAGAAATTAAACGGACAGTAGATTTATCGGGATATTTAGAGTTTTCTACGGCAGTATAAGCGGCATATTTTTTTTGAAAAACAAAACTAGTATCATCTTGATGAAAAAGCGTATATTCTAATTCTCGTAAAAGACCATGTTGGTCTTGATTGTAGTTTCCTTTTGGAGTAGAAACTATAAAATTATTAGCGTTAGTTGGACCAATTATTGGGAACATTTCTGTATCAGAATTTTTCCAACCTGGATTCTTTTTTTGATGAATTAATTCTTCGCCATTTTTTTTATAGCTAATTAATTCTCCTTTATCAATTTTTATAATTGAGTTTTTGTCTTCGCTAATTAATATCATAGTATTTAAAATGACTAAAATTATTTTTTGAAATACAAATATAAGCTATCATTTTATTAATTAATAAAACTTAAAACCATGTTTAAATTTTAATTTAACTTTAAGTTGAAAATACATTATAATATTAATTTTTTAAATCAATTTTACAGCTTAAAAGGTGTAAAATTCATCTTTTTTAGGTTTTAAATTCCACTTTATTTTAGAATCATTTTAAATTAGATTTTCAAAATATAGCTAAATCATTAGAAAATAGGCTTCTACATTTTTACTCTTTTTTTTATGTAACATTTGTATAAAAACAATGTGTAAAGTATTAAGACATTTAGACTTATAAATATTTTGAATTTAAGATACAGCGATAAAAAATAATAATTAAAGATATAAATATGGTTTTTTATCTTTTTTAAATCGGAATGCAGAACTATAGAATTTTAATAAAGTGAATTAAAAATTTGTAAACATGTATAAATCTATAATTATTGTAATTGTGATTATAATTGCAACGTTAGTAGCGGTAAATGTTTCTCATGAAGATGAGCCAGCTAATTTAAAATTAGAACAGTTAAAGCAAAAATATGCATTTAAAGCTGTTCCATCAGTTGATCATCATAAGTTAGATGTTTTACATAAAAAGTTTGAAACACCTCAAGAAGTTACAGAAACGTGTCTTACTTGTCATACAGAAACTCATAAAGAAGTAATGGCTTCATCTCACTGGAATTGGGATAGACTTTCGTATGTAAAGGGTAAAGGTGTTTATGCTTCAGGTAAAAAAAATGTGTTAAATAATTTTTGTATTGGAGCTAATTCGAATGAAAAATCTTGTGCTAAATGCCATATTGGTTTTGGAATGGATAGTAACCATTACGATTTTACAAATGCACGAAATGTAGATTGTATGGTTTGTCATGATAATAGTGAAGAATATTTTAAAGGTTCTTCAATGGCTGGTTATCCAGATAGAACAGTTAATTTAGAAAATGTAGCGCAAAGTGTTGGTTTACCAACTAGAAATAACTGTGGTTCTTGTCACTTTTTTAGTGGAGGAGGAAACAATGTAAAACACGGAGATTTAGAAGTGGCACAACTTTCATGCGATAGAGAAGTAGATGTTCATATGGCTACAAACGGTATGAATATGGAGTGTGTTGCTTGCCATACAGCAACAAATCATCAAATTAAAGGGAAACTTTATTCGGTATCAACAAACAATATTAACCGCGCTAAATGTCAAGATTGTCATACTACAACACCTCATTTTAACGATGTTTTAAACCGTCATGGTTCAAAAATAGCTTGTCAAACCTGCCATATTCCAGAGTATGCTAAGGTTAATTCAACAAAAATGTCTTGGAATTGGTCTGATGCAGGAAAATTAAAAGATGGTGAACCTTATTCTATAGAAGATTCATTAGGTAATCATAGTTATCTATCAATTAAAGGATCTTTTGATTGGCAAAGAAATGTAAAACCAGATTATGTATGGTTTAATGGAACAGCCGAACAATATAGATTAGGTGATAGTATTACTACTGATGTTGTTAAAATGAATACCCTTCATGGTTCTTATAACGATAGAAATTCAAAAATTATTCCTGTAAAAATACATAGAGGAAATCAAATTTACGACACTGAATATAAGCGTATAATTCAACCTTTATTATATGGTGATAAAAAAGGTGATAGTGCATATTGGAACGATTTTAATTGGGTAACAGCGGCTAAAAAGGGAATGGAAATAGCAGGTCAACCTTATAGTGGTAAATTCGATTTTATAAAAACTGAAAGTTATTGGCCTTTAAATCACATGGTTTCACCAAAAGATAAAGCATTAAGCTGTGTAGATTGCCATACACGTACTGGTGGACGTTTAGAAAATTTAACAGGTTTTTATTTACCAGGAAGAGACACTAATAAAACGTTAGACGCAGTTGGTAAATGGTTGTTGATATTTGCCGTTTTTGGAGTAGTAAGTCATGCAGGGTTACGCATAGGGCAAGATCTTAAACATAACAGGTATAAAAAACAAGTAATAGATCATAATAAAGAAGAACAACCAGATAGGTTAGATTCATAAAAAGTTTAAAATTAATAGTATGAGTAAAGTATATATTTATAAAGGATTTGAGAGGTTTTGGCATTGGTCTCAAGCTTCATTAATTATGTTTTTAGCCGTTACAGGTTTCGAAGTACATGGCACTTTTGATATTTTTGGATTTGAAAAAGCTGTAGCATTTCATAGAACTGCTTCTTGGTTGCTTTTGGGGCTTATTGTAATTTCTATTTTTTGGCATTTTACTACTGGAGAATGGCGACAATACATTCCAACAACAAAAAATTTAAAAGAACAGCTAAGATATTATTTAGTAGATATGTTTAGAGGAAAACAGCATCCTACTAAAAAAACACAGCTAAGAAAATTAAATCCACTACAGCGTTTGGTGTACTTATCTTTTAAATTGGTATTAATTCCAATGACTTTAATTTCTGGAATTATGTATATGTTATATAAATCTTTTGATGAAAATAATATTGTAATTGTAGAAGATTATCCACTAGAAGATATTGCCTTTTGGCACACTTTAGGAGCTATTTTATTGATCGTATTTTTAATTGTACATGTGTATATGACAACTACTGGTGAAACTCCAACATCGAACATAAATGCAATGATTACAGGTTATGAAGATTTGGAAGATACGCCTAAAACTAGTGAGAAAAAAGAAGAAGAAAAGAATGATGTTAACCCAACTAAAAAAGTAAAACAATGAAATCAAAAGCATACATGAATCCGTATTTGGCGGGTTTAATTTTAGGATTAGTTTTATTGGGAACTATATATATTACAGGTAGAGGCTTAGGTGCAAGTGGAGCTGTAAAAAGTGTAGCACTAAGTTCTATTGTTGAATTAGCGCCAGAACATACAGCAAACACTACATATTTGAAAGAATTTTCAGAAACTCATGATGGTCCCTTAAAAGATTGGCTTGTTTGGGAAGTTATAGGAGTTGTTATTGGTGCTTTTTTTTCAGGTGTTTTATCTAATCGTGTTGGCTTACAGCTAGAACGTGGAGCTAAAGTAAGCGAAGTTACACGTATTGGAACTGCCATACTTGGAGGTTTATTATTTGGACTTGGTTCACAATTAGGAAGAGGTTGTACCAGTGGTTCTGCTTTAAGCGGAATGGGAGTGATGTCGTTTGGAGGCATAATTACAATGTTGGCCATATTTGGGTCTGCATACGCATTTGCATATTTTTTTAGAAATCTTTGGTTAAAATAATTTATAATATGGGACCATTAGTACCTTACATTTTTAGTAACGAATTTAGCCTTGTAATAGCACTTTTATCGGGTATAGGCTTTGGATTTGCATTAGAACAAGCAGGATTTTCATCCACAAAAAAATTAGTAGGATTATTTTACGGATACGATTTTACGGTTCTTAAAGTGTTTTTTACAGCAGGAGTAACTGCTATGATTGGTGTGTTGTTATTATCACATTTTGGATTTTTAGATTTAAATTTAATCTATGTAAACCCTACTTTTTTGTGGTCAGCATTGGTTGGTGGAGCCATTATGGGCTTAGGATTTGTTATTGGAGGGTTTTGTCCAGGAACAAGTGTTTGTGCAGCTGCAATTGGCAAAATTGACGGATTAGCATTTGTTTTTGGATCTGCTATTGGAATTATAATATTTGCAGAAGCATATCCGTTTTTTGAAACTATTTATTTAGCTGAAAATTGGGGACCCGTATTAATGAATGAAATGCTTGGTATGTCTAAGTTGGCTTTTGCATTTCTTCTTACGGCAATTGCTTTTTTAGCTTTCTACTTTACACATAAAATTGAAGATAAAGTTAGTAAGCGTCAATCTAATTTTTCTAAAAAGAAAATAATAGTTTATATATCGGGTATTTCATTAGCATTTATAACGTTGGTGTTAATTACAATAACTCCTTCAAAAGAGGAAGTTATTGCCCAAAAAATAGAAGATCCTAAAATACAACAAAATATTATTTTTAATGAAGTTGATTCAGATGCCCTTGCGTTTGAAATTGCAAATAACTATTATAAAATTAATGTAATTGATGTTCGTTCGCCAGAAGAATATGAAGCGTATCATTTACCTATGGCAATAAATATTCCGTTTGAAGAGCTTGGAAATAGAGAATGGCATAAAGTATTTACCCAAAACTTAAAAGCAAATTATTTTTATGCAGATGATGAAAGTTTAGTAAGAAAAACTTATGTGTGGGCAAGTTATCTTGGAAATTCTGAAAATTTTATATTAACTGAAAATTCTAAAACGTTTAAAGAAAAATTTTCTACTGATATTAAAATGCCAAATGAAGATTTAAAATCTGAAATGCAGATTTATAATTACAGAAAGGATTTAATTATTAAAATGAATATTTTAACAGAATCACTTAAAAATTTATCGGCTCCAATAAAGGTAAAAGAGGTTAAAATTCAAGGAGGTTGTTAAACAGTATTTGATTTAGTTTTTAATGAGCTTTTAAACTAAATATTCTATAAAAAAGAGGAAATCTAATGTTAGATTTCCTCTTTTTTATTGCAAAATTCTACTTATAATGTTGTAAGCGTAATTATTTGTTGTTTTCAACAATATATTGCGTCATTTTTTTAATTAAATGTACTCTGTCTAATCCACCTACATTATGTTCGTGCATTGGGTAAGTAAAAAAGTCTATTTGAGTTTTTTGTTTTACAGCTTCTTGTAATAAACTCATACTGTGTTGTGGTACAACTACTGGATCTACACTTCCGTGTATGATTAGCATTTTACCATCTAAATTTTTAATGTAATTGCTAACTTTTGCTTTTTTATAACCTTCAGGGTTTTCTTGTGGGGTATCCATATAGCGTTCGCCATACATAACTTCATAATATTTCCAATCAATTACAGGTCCACCAGCAACAGCGGTTGTAAACATTCCTGGGTTTCGAAGCATTAAACTTGTAGTCATAAATCCGCCAAAACTCCAGCCATTTACAGCAATTCTATTAGCATCTACGTAGTTTAAAGATTTTAAATACTCAACACCAGTTAATTGATCTTCTATTTCTAGATCTCCTAAATTTCTGTGGATACTGCTTTCAAAAGCAAAACCTCTATTTGCAGATCCTCTATTGTCTAAAGTAAAAATGATATAATTTTCTAAAGTAGCAAAAGCAGGCATCCATAAACTAGCACCTCCAAGCCACGTATTTGTATTCATTTGTGCATGTGGACCTCCATAAACATAAATTAAAACAGGGTATTTTTTTGAAGGATCAAAATTTGCAGGTTTTATTACTCTAGAATATAAATCTGTTCCATCATTTCCTTTTAGAGTTATAAACTCTGTAGTTCCAATGGCATAATCTTCTAAAGGATTTTTAGCTGTATATATTTGAGTAGATGTTTCTTTTTTGGTGTCAATTATTAAAGTATTGTTTGGAGTTTCTAAATTGCTATAACTGTCAATTAAATAAGCACCGTTTGTACTTAATTTAGTTCTATGAGAACCGTTTTCAGAAGTTAATTTTGTATATTTTCCATTTTTAATATTTACTTTGTAGGTGTGAGATTCTCTCGCATCTTCACCAGTTCCAGTAATAAAAACATTTTTTCCTTTTTCATCAAAACCCAAAATATCAGTTACTACCCATTTAAATTTTGTAAGTTGTTTCACTAATTTACCTGCTGTTGTGTAATGGTATAAATTCATAAAGCCATCACGTTCGCTAAACCATAAAAAGTTAGTTGTACTATTTGGTAAAAACACTGCATCGTGTTCTGGTTCTGTCCACTTATCACTAGTTTCTTCAAAAAGTGTAGCAACTTTTTTGCCAGTTGTTATATTGTATGTATTGTACCAAACGTGATTTTGACCTCTGTTTATTTCAGCAATCAACACATATTTTTCGTCTGGTGTCCAAGACAAATTAGTTAAATAATGTTCGTCTGTAGTATCAATATCTAAATAGGTGGTTTTTTGAGTTTTTAGGTTAAATATACCAATTTTAGCTTGTTCACTAGCTTGTCCTGCCATTGGGTATTTTATATTTTTTAATGAAGCAGGGTAGGTGTTAATATCTACCAGAGGATAATCTGTTACATTACTTTCATCTTTTTGATAAAATGCTAAATAATTTCCTTCCGGACTCCAAAAAGTTCCTTTTGTAATTCCAAATTCACTTCTGTGTATCGCTTGTCCAGAAACTATATTTTTATCTTCAATTTCTGTTACGGTAATTTTTGGGTTTGAAGCAGTTGCAATGTATAAATTATTGTCAATTGTGTAGGCAACAGCATTTGCTTTAGAATTATATTCGTTATTTTCAGCATTGTCATCAAAAGTAATGCTTGCTTGTTTTGTATTTGTTTTGTAATTAAAAATTTCTATAGAGTTTCTAGTTCTAAAAGCTAAAGAACTAGCATTAATTTCTTGAATGTATGGCATTCTTTGTAATTGAGGATATGCTTCTTTTAAATCATTTAAGTTAGTTTTTTCAACAATATCACCAGTTTTGGCACTTGTAAAAACATACTCATTTTCTTTTAGAAAAACATAATTAGTGCTGTTTTTTACCCATTGTAAATTGGATAGCGAACTTGGATACAATCCTTTATAATAGCCTAAAACAGCATCTTCTATAGATAGTTCTTTTTGTTGAGAATACCCTAAAATAAAGGTGCAAATAAATAAAAACGAAAGTAATTTTTTCATTGGAAATTATGGTTTTTGTTATAAATAAGTAAAGTTAAATATTTCAGTTCCTTTTTAATCTTTTTTTGATTTAAATATCAAATGTCTTAGTAAAATTAATTATCACAAACTGCAACTCCAAAACTGTTAATTGAACAGTCAATTGCTACTGCTTAAAGTTCACTTGGTGTTTTTTTAAAATTAAAACGAGCCATTATTGGAAAATGATCTGAGTATTTTACAGGATAGGTTTTATAATTGTTTACCTCAATATTTTTGTCGGTTAAAATAAAGTCTATTCTAAAAGCAAATTTATAATCAAACGTATTTCCAAAACCTTTACCTGCTATTTCAAAGGCATCATTTTTATTGGTTTTAAGCGTGTTATATACCCAAGAAAACGCATTGTTGTTAAAATCGCCTGAAATAATAGATTTATACTTGCTTTTTTGTTGATGTTCTAATAATAAAGTAGCTTGATTGGCTTGTTTTTTAAAAGCATTTTCTACTCTGTTTTTTAATTTTTCTGAATTTTCTTGTGTTAAAGTTTCTTTTTGAGGATTTATTTTTAGAGATTCTAAATGAACATTATACACTCTAAAAGTATCTTTTTCTTTAACTAAATCAACAAAAATAGCATTGTTACTACTGTTTGAGAAATTTAAAGAACCCGAATTAATAATTTTATATTTTGAAAAAATTGCGTGTCCGAAATTATTTTGATTTTTACTTATTTTAATATGTTTGTAAGGATAATTTAAATCCAATTTTTTAGATGGATGAAATTCTTGAACACATAAAATATCAGGAGATTTTTCATTGATAAAATCGTATATTTTTTTATCTACATCTTTTTCATCAATCCAATTGTACAAATTAAACATTCGTACATTGTAGCTCATAATTTTAATATCTTTACTCAACAGTACTTTTTTTTCAGAAAAGCTATAAAATTTAGCAATGTATTGAAAACCAATAAGTAATATAATTGTTGAAAGCAGAAATTGTTTTTTCAATTTTAGCAACCAGTAACATACAAAAAGTAGGTTAATAATTATTAAAAATGGTACAGTCAGACTTAAAAATGAAAAAAACGAAAATGTATTTGGAGAAATATAAATTCCTAAATAAGAAATAAGTAATAAAGCAGCCAATATAGAATTGATGCTAAAAAGTAATTTATCTAATATTGAAAGCTTTTTCATACTTAATTTTTTCCAGCCCTAAATAAAAAATCTTTTTCTTCTTGTGTTAAACTTTCGTAACCAGATTTACTGATTTTATCTAAAATAAGATCAATTTTTCGTTGTTTAGGTATTGATACATCATTTTTAGAATAACGGCCTTTAGATTTATAAACTGTTTTTAAAGGCGAATTTTTTTTAGGTTTTATAAAATTAGTAAAATAATTTATAATATTTTCAAACCATTTACCTATATCGTTCCCTTTTTGTAATTGATTGGCATAAATAAATCCAAACAAAGCACCGCTTAAATGCGCAATTGCTCCACCATTGTCTGGATTTGTTAATTGCAGTATACTCATAGAAACCCATATTGCCGCAAGTACCCATAACTCTACACTACCAATAAAGCGTAGTTGTATAGCATATCTTGGAATTTTTGTAGCAATAGCAACAAAAATAGTACTAACAGCTGCAGAAGCACCTCCTAAAGGAGCCCCGTTTTTTACTGTAAAATAATTATAAGTTAAAAAAGCAATACCACCTATAATAGCTCCTAAAAAGTAGAAATTTAAAAATTGTTTTTTTGTGAAAAAATCTAAAAATAAATTTCCAATATAATAGAGTATAAGCAGGTTAGAAAGTATATGTAGTAACCTTTCGTGTATAAATGCATACGAAATTAAAGTCCATGGTTTGTATAAAAAACTTTCAAAATTTGTAGGCAAAGCAAACCATTGTATGATAAAATTACTCTTAAAAGCAACTGAGAGCACTGTAATTAAGAATAAAAATACATTTATATAAATTATTTTTTCTACAATATTAGCTTTATTAAAGGCTTCTTTTATGTCGTTAATTATATTCAAGTTAATCCCAGCGTTTAAATTGGTTTTGTTTCCAATACCAAGCAATTAAAAATCCGATTAAAGCACCACCAACGTGTGCAAAATGTGCTACATTTCCAATAGAATATTTAGTCATTCCAAAAAATAAATCTCCTAAAATAATTGCAGGAATAAAGTATTTAGCAGCAATAGGTACAGGAAAAAATATCAATGCTAATTTAGCATTTGGAAAACTCATTCCAAAAGCAACCAAAATTCCGTAAACTGCACCAGATGCACCAACTGCAGGAGTGTGGTAGGTTGCATAAAATTCACTCAATTTAGATTCTGAAAGCGTTTCTAAAATACGGTTATCATAACTACCAGTATTTAAAATATTTTGAATATCTGAACTTGATAATCCCATATTTATTAGTTGATCATAAACTCCGTTAAATTGGTAATAATTAACTAAAGTATAAATAATACCAGCACCTAAACCTGCAGAAAGATAGAAAAATATAAATTTATTTCGTCCCCACATTTGTTCTAAAGGCGTACCAAAAGCCCATAAACCGTACATATTAAAAAGTATATGAGAGAATCCTCCGTGCATAAACATATGTGTTGCAAATTGCCAAAACCCAAATTTTTCATTTTCAGGAAAATAGAGCGCAAACATACTTTGCAAGTCAAATCCTTGAATAAGTTGTGGTGCAATAAATAAAATTACATTTATAATTATAATGTGCTTAACAGCTTCAGTAATTCTTCCCATAATTTACATTTTTTAACAAGTGTTAGTTGTTAAATTTTTTATCTATTTCATCAATATTAATAGTTACAAAAGTTGTTTTTCCAAAGGGAGATAAATCGGGTTGTTTACAAGAAAACAGCTTATTTACCAATTCTTCTTGTTCTTTTAAATCTAATTTACTTCCTGTTTTAATGGCTAAACTTTTAGCTAAACTTTTAGACATAATGTCTAATTGACTAAAACTTGTATCTGGAATGTCATTTTTTATAGCTTCTAATAATTCTTCTAAAATTGTTGTTATTTGACTTTCAACTATAGTTACAGGCATTCCTTTTACTATAATTGTATCATCTAAAATGCTATCAAATAAAAAGCCAATGTTTTCTAAATCTTCTTTAATATTTTTAATTAACTCAATATCTGAGGTGTTAAAAGAAATTTCTAGAGGAAATAACAATTGTTGGCTCATTGCTTCTTTAACGGTAATATTCTCTAAAAATTCTTCATATAATATACGTTGGTGTGCTAAATTCTGATTTATATATACAATTCCAGATTTAATACTACTTACAATATATTTATTATGAATTTGGTATGTTTTATTTGTTGTTTTTTCTTCTGTAAATAATGAAGTATTTATTGGTTTCGATTCAACTTCAATATTGTTTACATCAATATCGGCATATAAACTTTCCCATTGTGCTGGTTTTTCACGTTTAAAAGGAAATTTAATAGCTTTTTGCTCTTCAGATTTAAAAGGATTAAAATTTGGATCTACTTGTACTTTTGGTGTACTTGTTTTTTTATCTTTAAAATTATAAGGTGTATCAAACGAAGGACTTCTTTCAAAATCTAATACAGGTGCAACGTTGTATTGTCCTAAGCTATGTTTAATTGTAGAACGTAAAATAGCATATAAGGTTTTTTCATCATCAAACTTAATTTCAGTTTTTGTTGGATGAATATTAATATCAATACTTTTTGTTGGTACTGTTAAAAATAAAAAATATGTTGGAAAATGACCTGAAGAAAGTAAATTTTCAAAAGCACTAGTAACAGCGTGGTTTAAATATGCATTTTTAATAAAACGGTTATTTACAAAAAAGAATTGTTCGCCTCTTTTTTTCTTTGCAAATTCTGGTTTTGTAACAAATCCGTTAATTTCTACCACATCAGTAGTTTCATTAATTGGAACTAATTTTTCATTTGTTTTTTTGCCTAAAATTGCAACAATACGCTGACGTAAATTGCTAGAGATTAGGTTATATAGTTCACTATCATTATGATAAAATGAAAAAGAAATAGTTGGGTGTGCTAATGCAACACGTTGAAACTCGTTTACAATATGACGTGTTTCAATAGTATTTGATTTTAAAAAATTTCTACGTGCTGGAATGTTGTAAAATAAATTTTTAACAGCAATAGAAGTACCTGTGGTTGTAGCAATAGACTCTTGAGAAACTAAAGTGCTTCCTTCAATTTTTATTGAAGTTCCTAAATCGGCATTTTCTTCTTTTGTTTTTAATTCTACATGTGCAATGGCAGCGATAGAAGCTAAGGCTTCACCTCTAAAACCTTTGGTATGTAAATTAAATAAGTCTTCAGCTTTTTTAATTTTAGAAGTTGCGTGGCGTTCAAAACTTAGTCTGGCATCTGTTTGGCTCATTCCTTTACCATTGTCTATTACCTGAATAAGTATTTTACCAGCATCTTTTATTATTAATTTAATATCTGTAGCTCCAGCATCAATAGCATTTTCTAGTAGCTCTTTTACTACAGAAGCAGGTCGCTGAACAACTTCTCCAGCAGCAATTTGATTTGCAACATGGTCAGGAAGTAACTGAATTATATCCGACATTAAAATAATTTATGTAATTCAAAAATATAGGCTACAATTCCAACTAAAATAGCAATTATTATTGCTAACCTTAAATTAGTACTTTTATCTGTAGCGCTTCTTTTATTTTTAACCCAATCGTTTTTAAGGTTGTTTTTAGATAAAGTTATTTTTGGACTATCTTCATCTTGCTTTTTATTTTTATGATATTTATCCTCTAATTTTTCCAAACGTTCTTTACGCTCGTCATAATAACGAGGCTTATAATCAAAAACATAATGGGCACGAGGCTTAAATAATTTACCAAACATAAAAAAATGGGTTATACAGTAATTTCCAAAATTACTGAATTATATAGTTGTGGTCAAGTTTTTTAAAAAAAGAGGTTGTTAAAACTCTCTTAAAGCAGCCATTTTTATAGCAGCAATGGCACTTTCTACACCTTTATTTCCGTGTATTCCACCAGAACGATCGATAGATTGTTGCTTGTTATTGTCTGTTAACACGCAAAAAATAACTGGAATATTATATTTAACATTTAAATCTTTTATTCCTTGAGTAACGCCATCACAAACAAAATCGAAATGTTTTGTTTCGCCTTGTATTACATTTCCAATAGCAATAATAGCATCTACATTTTGAGATTCAATCATTTTTTTGCAACCAAAAACTAGTTCAAAACTACCAGGAACATTCCATTTTACAATGTTTTCTTTAGTTGCGCCATTTTCAATTAATGCTTCTACAGCACCTAAATATAGGTTTTCTGTGATGTCTGAATTCCATTCAGAAACAACAATCCCAAATCGAAACTTGTTCGCATTTGGGATTGTTGCTTTATCGTAATAAGATAAATCTGTTGTTGCCATTACAGCTTAGTTTTTAGATGCAAATGTTGCTTTATTAATATAAATATCAATATTTCTAGCTTCAGTTGAAGTAGGATACTCTTTTTTAATTGTATTGAAAAGATCTAAAGCTTTACTATAGTTTTCTAATTCCATAGCAGTATTTGCTGCCTTAAATAAATATAATGGAGTAGAGAAGTTGTTTTCTCTTAATTTTGCAGCTTTTAAATAATAATCTAACGCATCTTCTGGTTGATTAATATCTGCAAAAGCATCTCCAATAGCACCTTTAGCAGTAGGTCCTAATAATTCATCATCTGAAGAGAAATCTTCTAAATAATCTATTGCTTCTTTGTAGTTTTTTAATTTTAAGTGAGATATACCAGCGTAGTAGTTTGCAAGATTTCCTGCTTTAGTACCACTAAATTCACTAGCAATATCAACAAATCCATATTTTCCATCAGCACCTTCTAAACCTAAAACTAATAAAGAATCTACAGCAACAGAATTTGTTAATGCATCTTCAAAATACGCTTTTGGATAAGCTAATTCATCAGCAGCTAATTTTTCTTTAGGAGCTTTTACAAATTTTTGAAAAGCTAAAAAACCTAAAATTCCAACTACAATTAACCCTAATACAATAAATATTGTTTTTTGGTTTTTTATAATAAATTGTTCTGATTTAGATGCAGTTTCATCTAAGGTGTTGAACACTTCTGCAGTTGTAGAATTATTCTCTATAGCACTTTGAGTCTTTTTTGCTTTACTCGCTTTCTTTTTATATGTTGCCATTTGTTATAAAATTTGTAGGCGCAAAAATAGAATTTTTAATTGGAAAGTAAAAATGCAATTGTGTCTAAATTTTCATTTATTTTGAATAATTTTAAACTTTATAAAAAATTAGATGCATTTACAGAAAATTACATTAGTTAATTTTAAGAATTTTGAGTCGCAAAGTTTTGATTTTGAGGATAAAATAAATTGTTTTGTCGGTAATAATGGTGTAGGAAAAACCAATGTACTAGATGCAATTTATTATCTATCTTTTGCTAAAAGTTACTTTAATCCGGTTGCAATTCAGAATATAAGACACGGTCAGGAGTTTTTTATGATCCAAGGAGAGTACTTTTTGGAAGAAAAAATAGCGACTGTTGTGTGTAGTTTAAAACGTGGTAATAAAAAAGTTTTAAAGAAAAATGGAAAAGTATATGAGAAATTTTCGGACCATATTGGGCATTTACCTTTGGTGATTATTTCTCCAGCAGATAGAGATTTAATTATTGAAGGGAGTGATACGCGTAGAAAATTTATAGATAATGTTATTTCACAATCAGATAAAGAGTATCTTCAAATAATTTTAAAATACAATAAAGTATTAGCGCAACGCAATTCACTTTTAAAATATTTTGCAGCAAATAGAACTTTTGATGCGTTAAATTTAAAAGTATATGATGAACAATTAAAAATTTATGGTTCTGTAATTTTTGAAAAGAGAACTACTTTTTTAGATGCTTTTATACCAATTTTTAGAGAAAGATACCAATCAATTTCTAATAGTAAAGAAGTTGTAGATATGTTTTACAAATCACAACTAAAAGAAGGAAATATATTAGATTTATTAGAGAAGAATTTAGAAAGAGACCGTGTTTTGCAGTATACAAGCGTTGGAACACATAAAGATGATTTAATTTTTGAAATAAATGGATATCCAGTTAAAAAATTTGGTTCTCAAGGTCAACAGAAATCGTATTTAATTGCATTAAAATTAGCACAATTCGATTTTATGAAATCTAAATCAAATGTAAAGCCCATTCTTTTATTAGATGATATTTTTGATAAATTAGATGATTTACGTGTAGAGCAATTAATAAACTTAGTAAATAACGATCATTTTGGGCAATTATTTATAAGTGATACCCACGAAGAAAGAACAGAAGAAGTTGTAAAAAGAACTCAACAATCTTATAAAATATTTAAATTATAATGGCAAAAAGACAGAACGAATTTCATTCTATTCAAGATTTAATGAAAGATGTAATTAAAGAAAATAAGCTAACTAAAGGAATGCACCAATTATCTGTAAACGAAGCCTGGTCTAAAATAATGGGTACAGGTGTAGTTTCTTATACAAACTCTATAGAATTACAACGTAAAACATTAATAGTTAGTTTAAAATCTTCAGTTTTAAGAGAAGAATTAAGTTATGGAAAAGAAAAAATAGTTAAAATGATGAATGAGGAATTAGGAGAACCCTTAATTTCAAAAATACTATTGTGTTAAAAAAAGCGGTTGTTTAAAATTTTAAACAGCCGCTTTTTTTTATAATTTTATAAAAGAATTTTAGAACATTTGTCTTCCAGAAAAATGAAAATTACTTTCAATTTCAGCATTTTCATCACTATCAGATCCATGTATTGCATTACAACCTATTGATTCTGCATATATTTTTCTAATGGTGCCTTCGGCAGCTTCTTCCGGATTTGTAGCACCAATTAATACCCTAAAGTCTTCAACCGCATTTTCTTTTTCAAGTATTGCTGCTACTATTGGACCGCGAGTCATATATTCTACAAGCTCTCCAAAAAATGGACGCTCTTTGTGAATTGCATAAAACTGTTCAGCATGTGCTACACTTAATCGGGTCATTTTTAAAGCTACAATTTTAAAACCAGCAGCATTTATTTTTTCTAATATTGCTCCAATATATCCTTTTTCTACAGAATCAGGTTTTAACATTGTAAATGTTCTGTTTGTTGCCATTATAATTTTAGTTTAGTATTTTTAATTGTCGCAAATATAGTATTTTATAAACAAAGTTAAGTTATGGGTTGTACGTGTGGTTAATAGTACTATAAACTGTATTGTTTTCGCCTCTAATTTCCATTATAACTGTTTCTGTAAGTAAATCAAATTTAAGAATTCCAAAACTTTTTTTAGAAACTACATTGCCTATTCTATATTTATTGGGTTCACCTTTGTAGCTGGTGTAAGAATGTGTAAGTCCGCTAGACGTAAAATCGATTAAAGGATAATTTAGGCCTTCAATTTCTTTTTTTGAAAATTCAGAAATATGTCGGTCGCCAGAAAGTATAATGGTATTTTTGGCTTTAGATGTTTTAATTAGGTTTTCTAATTTAGTTACTTCGTGTGGCATATTTCCCCAACTTTCAAAACCGTGTTCAGATGATAGAAATTGAATACTGCTAACAATAATATTATAGGTTGCTGTTGAATTTTTAAGTTGATTTGTTAACCAATTCCATTGTTTGTTGCCTAACATTGAACCTTCTCCATAGTTGTTCGGTTGGTATCTTTTTTTGCTTATTGTATCTGTAGTTAGAGCTGTTCTAAAATAACGTGTATCTAATAAAATAATTTTTATGCTTTGTGTATTATTAATTTTATAATCTTTAGAATAGTAAATACCTTCTTGTTTTCTACGAGCATCGTTTTTTGGAACATCTAAAAAATTTAAAAATAATTGTTGAGCTTCCTTTTTTTTAGGATATTCTGTACCTCCATCATTTAAACCATAATCGTGATCATCCCAAGTAGCTAGAATTTCAACTTTTTTAGCAAAATTTGAATAGTTAGAATCATTTTTTTGTTTGCTATAGTTTTTTTCCATAAAAGCCATGTCCTCTGTATCTGTATAAATTATATCACCACCCCAAATCCAAATATCCGGTTTGTTTTTTTCTATTTCTTTCCATAAAGCATTTTCTAGAACTTGATTATTACATGAGCCAAATGCGATTGTAAAATTGTTGTCTATTTCTTTTTTTTGACAAGAAGTAACACTTAATATTAAAATTAAAAATGGGAAGACATATTTCATAAAATAAAATTTTGGGACTAATTTAAGGAAATATGAGGAGTATAATGAAAAAAAATAGGTTAATAAATTGTATATTTGCTGCTTATGGATGTAAGAGAGTTTAAGGAAGTAAAAGAGCTGCTTTCTAGCAAAAAAGATATTGTATTGGTACCACATAGAAATCCTGATGGAGATGCTATTGGAGCTTGTTTAGCAATGTACCATTATTTACAAAAGAAAGGACATCACGTAACTGTTGTTGCACCAAATGATTATCCAGATTTTTTAAAATGGATGCCACAGTCTAAAGATGTTTTAAAATTTGATATGCAAAATAGGCAGTCTAAAGCAGTAATAGATGAAGCTTCAATTATATTTTTATTAGATTTTAATGCGTTACACCGTGTTGGTTCAGATATGGAAAATACATTAAAAGAGTTTAAAGGTACTTTTATAATGGTAGACCACCATCAACAACCAGATACTATTGCAACTTATTTATTTTCTGATACATCTATTTGTTCAACATGTCAAATGGTATATCATTTTTTAGAAAATATTGATGAAGTTGATGCCATAGATAAAGTAATTGCAACGTCTTTATATACAGGAATAATGACAGATACTGGCTCGTTTAGATTTGCTTCAACCACTAGTACTACACATAGAATTATTGCTGATTTAATAGATAAAGGAGCAAATAATGCATTGATACATAATAATGTATACGATACTAATTCGTATAGTAGATTACAACTTTTAGGTCGTGCTTTAAGTAATTTAAAGGTTGAAACCGAGTTAAAAACAGCTTATATTACGTTAACACAACAAGAATTAGACGAATTTAATTACCAAAAAGGAGATACAGAAGGTGTCGTAAATTATGCCTTATCTTTAGATGGTGTTATTTTTGCTGTTATTTTTATTGAAGATGTAGAACAAAAAATTATTAAAATTTCCTTTAGATCTAAAGGAAGTTTTTCAGTAAATAAATTTGCTAGAAATCATTTTAATGGAGGAGGACATGACAATGCTGCTGGAGGTAGATCTGAAATATCTTTAGATGAAACTGTCTCTAAATTTTTAAATGTATTATCAGATTATAAAACCGAATTATTAAATTCTTATGAAGCCTAAATTTTTTAGTTTTATTATATTATTATCTATGTTTTCTTGTGTTAATCCTGAAGCAAGAAAACCTGTTTTAAGAAAAAGTTCTTCTGTAATGCAAGAGTCTATAGAATTTAATAAGGCATTAATTGCAGCTCAAGAAAATGCCTTTGAAAAGTTTATAAAACAAGATTCGGTAAGCACTTATTTTTTAAGCAACTTTGGTTTTAAATATAAAATTAATACAAAAGCTTCAACCAATTATTATCCAAAAAAGGGAGATGAAATAACCTATACTTATGAGGTTTATGATATAAATATGCAACCTATTTATACTAAAAACCAAATCGGTGTTCAAAAGTATATTGTAGATCAGCAAGAAATTGTAGATGGATTAAGAGAAGGTCTAAAATTAATGAATGCAGGAGATGATGTAACTTTTTTATTTCCATCTCATAAAGTTTTTGGATATTTGGGGGATCAAAAAAACATTGAGGTAAATCAACCTTTAATATATAAAGTTCAATTAATTAAAATAAATAAACAAAATGAAAGTAATTAAATTCTTATTTCTTGGTGCACTAGTAATTTCACTAGCTTCTTGTAATAATCAAGCAACCAAATTAAAATCATTAGATTCTGAAATTGATTCTGTAAGTTATGCTTTAGGATTAGATATGGGTCTTAAAATCAATGCTAATTTTGATGATATTAATCAAGATGCTTATGTTCAAGGAATGAAAAACGGAATAGACTCAACAAACATGTTGTTAGATACAAAAAATATTGGTACAGTAATTAATACCTATTTTCAAAAGTTACAACAACAAAAAATGAAAGAAGCACAAGAAGCAGCTGCAAAAAAAGCTGAAACTGATTTTGCTGAATCTAAAGCTGCTGGTGAAAAGTTCTTAGAAGAAAATAAAACAAAAGAAGGTGTTGTAACTACAGATAGTGGTTTACAATATATTGTAATGAAAGAAGGAAATGGAGAAAAACCAGTTTCAACTTCAAAAGTAAAAGTACACTACCATGGGACTTTAATAGATGGTACTGTATTTGACAGTTCTGTTGATAGAGGAGAACCTACTGAGTTTTTTGCAAATCAGGTAATTAAAGGGTGGACAGAAGGTTTACAATTAATGCCTGTTGGTTCAAAATATAAATTCTTTATTCCTCAAGAATTAGGTTATGGAGCTACACCACGTTCAGGTGGTGCAATTAAACCATTTGATGTATTAATTTTTGAAGTAGAATTATTAGAAATTGTTAAATAATAATAACAATATGATGAGAGTATTACAACTAGTTGTAATTGTTTTAGTTTTAACTTTATCAGCTTGTAAACCAACTAAATATACAGATTTAGATGATGGAATGTATGCTGATGTAGAAACTAATAAGGGAGCAATTTTATTAAAACTTGAATTTGAAAAAACACCAATTACGGTTGCAAATTTTGTTTCATTAGCCAATGGTACCAATAAGCAAGTTGTAGATTCTTTACAAGGAGTTAAATATTATAACGGATTAATATTTCATAGAGTACTAAATAATTTTATGATACAAACAGGAGATCCTCTTGGAAATGGTACTGGAGGCCCTGGTTATAAATTTAAAGATGAATTTCCAAAAGATAAAGATGGAAATTTGCTTTTAAAACATGATAAAGCAGGTGTTTTATCTATGGCAAATTGGGGACCGTCTAATACTAATGGTAGTCAATTTTTTATTACTCATAAAGATACTCCTTGGTTAGATGGGGTACATACAGTATTTGGAAATGTTATTTTAGGTCAATCTGTGGTAGATTCTATAGTTCAAAATGATACAATTAAAACCATTGAAATTATAAAAGTAGGAAAGGCTGCCAAAAAATTTAAAGCAGCTAAGATTTTTGATGAATTTTATATTAAATATCAAAAAGAATTAGAAGAAACGCAAGCTAAAATTGAAGCAGCAAGTGCTAGTGCTTTAAAAAGATTTAATGAAAACAAAGAAAAAGCAACTGAATTATCTTCGGGACTTAAAATTGTTATAACTGAAACTAAAAATGGTGAAAAACCTGTAAATGGAGCTTCTGTTGAAGTAGGGTATTCTGGTTATTTTACAGATGGTAAATTATTTGATACTAATTATAAAGAGGTAGCAAAAGCCTATGGTGTTTATGACGAAATAAGGGATTCTAAAAACGGATATAAACCATTTACTAGTATTTATGGTCCTGAAGCACGTTTAATTTCTGGTTTTAGAGAAGGGTTACAACAATTAAAAATTGGAGATAAAGCGCTACTTTTTATACCATCTCATTTAGGTTATGGTGCTCAAGGAGCTGGTAAAGTAATTCCGCCAAATACAGACTTGGTTTTTGAAGTAGAATTAGTTGGGTTAAGTACACCTGATAATAAATAATAAAATTTAGTAGTCAATGATAGAATCAATTATTGATAAAGATATTGAATTACTAATTTTCCTAAATAATTTAGGAACAACACAATGGGATGGCTTTTGGCTTATTGTAACAAATAAGTTTAGTGCCATCCCATTATATTTACTATTACTTTATTTTGCTTTTAAAAATTACGGGTTAAAAAAAACAGTTATTATCGTACTATTTATTGCGTTATTAATTGCAGCTTCAGACCAAACAAGTAATTTGTTTAAATACGGTTTTAAAAGATTAAGGCCTTGCCATGATGAATCTCTACAACATTTGGTAAGATTAGTAAAATCACGTTGCGGAGGTTTGTATTCTTATTTTTCTGCGCATGCTTCTAATTCATTTGCAGTTGCTACTTTTTTTAGTTTTTTATTAAAAGATAAAGTGAAATATCTTTCTTATATTTTAATAATATGGGCATTTTTTGTTGCGTACAGCAGAATCTATATTGGTGTTCATTTCCCACTAGATGTGCTTACAGGTGCTGTTATAGGAACAATTTATGCAATTGTATGTTTTAAATTATTCAAGCTTTTTGAACGTAAATTTATTGCTTAGTATAAATATTTTTATTTAACGGATTTAAAAATATTAAAAAGAAAATTGCTGCAAAAGCTAATTCGTATACTTCCCATTTTCTTTCAGAACCCATAAAAACTAATAACCCAGTAACAATTAAAAATGCAATGGTATGTTGCCATTGTACAATTGGTACAGCAAATAGATTTGCTAATTTTTTGATGCCTTCATATTTTCTATATAAAAACGGAGTAATTATTAAATATACTACTAATACTGCTGTTAATAATTGGCTAAAGATAATTTTATTTACTTTTTTTCCATCTACAACTAAATTGTGTAAGTTGGTTTCTGCTTGAGCATTATTTTCTAAAAAAAACTCTGAGGATTCGATGTTTAATATACGTTGACCCCAGGAAATTTCTTCTCCTGCTCCAAAAATAAATACACAAGCAATGGCTAAAATTCCAATCTTCCAAAGTGGTTTTTTATATTTCTGAAGTTTAAAAAAACGACTTATTAACAGTATGCTAGAACATAATAATAAAATTGCAGTAATAGATTCTACAATACCATCTTCTTTTGTGTAAACTTCATCAAAAAATTGAAGGTCAGTATTTGCATAATAAATTCCTAAAGCAAATACAAGAATTAAAAAAATATAAGCAATTTTGTCTGTTTTAGTAAGTGTCTTCATATTGAAATTGTTTTAAAGAAGTTTGTTTAAATACAAAATTCTAGTTGTCAAAAGTACTATTTTTTTGATACTAAATAAAATTGTCTGATTAAACGTTCTTTATTTTTTGAGCCTACATTTAGATTGTAAGTTTCTGTTAGTTCTAAGTTGTAATCATTAGAGAGTTGGTCGGTAATTTTTTCAACATCACTATTCATTACTAAAATTCCAAATTTACTTTCAGAAGGGACTTCTAATTGTTCATTTTTATAAATATCTTTTAAAATTCCATTATAATCCCAAAGTAATTCTGGAGTAATTTCACCAATTGAATAGGTTGTAATTTGTTGTTTGTTTTCAATTGTATGCAAGGTATTTATAGCATTAAAATCCTTATTTTTATTTAAAGTTTTTGAAATTGGTAGACCAAATAGAAAAATTGCAACCATAAATAAAACAGTTAAGTAGAATACATTTTTAATCTTTTTTCTAATTAAATTTTTTAAAAGTAATACACCAATTGTTAAACTAGCTAGGGCTGTTAAAACATAATTTATTAGGTAGTTGTTAAAGTCGTCTTTTAAAATTACATATAAGCCAATTGGTAAAATTAATGAGATAAGAGCAATAAGTCCAAAATTAAAATAAACTGGAATTGTTTCTTTTTTAGCTGTAAGTTTATAAAATTCTTGTATTAAATATTGAATATAAAAACCGGTATTTAATGCTAATGGAATTAGAACAGGCATTAAATAACGTGCTTTTTTTTCTGGAATAGCAGATAATAAAACCACAGCAATTATTGTCCACCAAAAAGTAAATTTATAGGCTTTTTTATAAGTTACACGTTTTATTAAGTAGGGGTAAAGTAAACCGATAAATGCAGGTATGGTCCACAAACCAGATTGTGAAAAAAAGCTCCAATAATAATAAAAAGGTTTTACGTTATAACTGCTCCAATTTCCTGTTTCTTTAGTAGCAATTTCTAAAAAAGCTTGGGTGTCTGCAATTCTAACGTAGAGAAACCACCAACTTCCAATAGCTAAAAATAAGATTACAGCTATAATAAACGGAACTAGTTTTTGTTTAAAGTTTTTATATTTAAATACAATTCCATAAGAAATTAAGAAAGGTAAAAACACAGCAAATAAAGATACAGGGCCTTTACTCATAATTGAAAGTCCAATAAATAGAGCAGCTATAAAAGCTCTTTTCCATTGCTTTTCTGAAGTTTCAAAAAATTGAAATAAATAATACAAACCTGCAAACATAAATCCGTGAGTAAAAATGTCCCACGGAGCTTCATTTATGATTCCAAATACATAAAAAGAAGTAACTAAAATTAAACTATTGTTTAAGCTATGTTTTTTTGAAAGTTCTAATTTTAATGAAAAATAATAACTAAAAAACCCTAAAAATAATACCATTAAAGCAGCTGGTAAACGTAATGCAAACAAACTTTGTGTTCCAAATGCTAAAGCAGAAATTGCAGTAAGCCAGGTTGGTAATGGTGGTTTTTGATATCTTGCTTCACCATTCATAGTTGTTAGTATCCAATTGTTATCTTGTATAATTTCACGAGCAGTAATAAAATTACGTGCTTCCATAATAGTAATATTTGGTACATCTAAATGTATTAATAACATAAGTACAATTAGAATTGATAATGTTGCAATCGGGTTATTTTCTATGGTTTTTATCATGTTATTTTAATTGAAAATATAACTGCTTTTTTATAATTAGATATTGTTGCTTTTAAGAATTTTAATTTTTTTTGAATCAATATTTTAATTTTTATGTAGTATAATTACTATAATGGTTCTTTTTAGTTTTAAATAGTTTTAATTAAAAGAGGTACGGACTATTTTTTAGACTTGTTAAGTAATTAATATTACAAATATAAAATTTCTATGTAACCTGTTTTCTTAAAATTAAAATATTCCTAAAATATATTATAGACCCCATTAAATGTCCTATTAATAAAACAGGATCTTTTCTTAAAATAGCATACGTTAAAATTAAGATAGAACCTATTAAACTCAATAACCAAAATCCGAATGGTAAAGATGATTTTTTGTTTTTTTCAGAATACAACCATTGGTATACAAAACGCAATGTAAAAATTACTTGTGCTATGCTTCCTAAAAGTAATAACCAAAGAGGGATAGCATCGTTTCTAAATAATTTATCTATATCGTAGGTATTGTTATTGTAGGAATAAATTACCAATAAAATAGGAAAAATTAGTAAAAACCATTGCAGTGGTTTTGGTGCTTTTTGCCATTCGCCTTGTAATTGTAAATTTCGAATATATATAAAATAGGTGAGTGCTTGACCTAACATTATAGCAAAATCGTCTCGTAAATAGCCATAAATAAATAGTAGAAATGAAGCGATTAAACTTAATTTCCAAAATAATGAAGGCGTTAATACTTTCTTGCTTTTTTCAGATAATATCCATTGTAAAATTAATCTGCCAGAAAATAATAATTGCGCAAAAAAACCAACGGTATAGATAATCCAGTCGCTCATTACCCTTTTTTAGTAATAGTGTAATTAATGTATTTTTTTTTCAT
This sequence comes from Lutibacter sp. A64, assembly GCF_022429565.1. Lineage (NCBI taxonomy): Bacteria > Pseudomonadati > Bacteroidota > Flavobacteriia > Flavobacteriales > Flavobacteriaceae > Lutibacter > Lutibacter sp. A64. Next base: position 1,283,380 of record NZ_CP092487.1, on the reverse strand, counting down.
CCATAAATAAGCAAAGCAATCTAGTAACGGGCCTAACAAGCGGTTCCATAAGCCGTATTTGGCTTCACCAGCTATACGTGGGAAATGTTGTACTGGAATTTGTTTTATAGATCCATTTTGTAATAAAATCATAGCTGGTAAAAAGCGATGCAATCCTTTAAACATTGGAATGTTTTTAGCAAATTCGGTTTTAATTACTTTTAACGGACAACCAGTATCGTCCATTCCATCGTGTGTAAAAGCGCGTCTAATGCCGTTTGCAATGGTTGAAGACATATTTTTTACAAACGTATCTTTTCTATTTGCTCTAACTCCAGTTACTAAATCGTAATTTTCAATTTCTTTTAATAAAAGATTAAAATCTTCAGGAGCAGTTTGTAAATCAGAATCTATATAACCAACTAATTCGGTATCAACATTTTTAAAACCAGCAGTAATTGCAGCACTTAAGCCACAATTTTTCTCAAAATTAATAAATTCAAAATTGGAGTTGTTAGCACAAATTTCTTCAATTAATTGTTGACTGTTATCTTTACTTCCGTCGTTTACAAAGAGTACTTTTGTTTTTTTTGTTGCAATTTTAATATAATTAGAAAGTTCTTGTTCTACACGTTTTAAATTAGCTTCTTCATTATAAACAGGAACAATTATGGTAAATTGGTAACTCATTTTTATTTTATTCTTTTATTAATTTAAGCTGAATAGTGAGCTCAATAAAATTTTGGTAAATTTAAAATTTTTATTTTGATAAAAATGCAACGCACTAAATAATGTTTCGTCTTTATTTATAGAAGTCAATTATTAAATGAGTAAAACTAATTATTTACACAACCAAATTATTGCAAACTGCAAGTTGAATAAAGCAAAAGCACAGATGCAGTTGTATGATTTATATTGTGATGCGATGTTTGTAATTGCTAATCGTTATGTTAAAAATAATATAGAAGCTGAAGATATTATGCAAGATGCTTTTATCAAGGTTTTTAAAGATATAAACAATTTTAAAGGTGAAGTTTCAATAGGTGCATGGATTAAAAAAATTGTAATTAATCAATGTATAGACTACTTAAAAAAGAAAAAAATTGAATTGGTTTCTATTGAAGAAAACAATATTTCAAATTTAGAGGATGATGATTGGGGTGTAGATACTGAAATCACAATAGATATTGTGGTTGTAATAATTAACAATTTACCCGAAAAATACAAAGTAGTTTTAAATTTATATTTAATTGAAGGGTTCGATCATAAAGAAATTTCAAAAATTTTAAATATTGCTGAAGCTACTTCTAGATCGCAGTTGATGCGAGGTAAGAATAAATTAAAAACATATACTTATGTCTAAAGATTTAAAAAAAATATTAAAAAAAGAACAAATTAGTTTAAATAAATTATCAAAGAATCTCTCCTGATTTTAAAAATATTGAAAATTATTATTTAGTAAGTATATATACAGAAATATCAAATTTAGAAGAAACAAAAGATAATAAAGAACTATTAGATGATTATTTAAAAAAAATAGGAGAGCTAACTTTAGATTATAAAGATTTAACAGAAACCTTAAAAAATCAAGGTTTAAATGATGTTACAATTAATGCATTAATTGATAATTTACAATTACGCTTGAAATTATTAATACGATTAAAAGAACAAATAAACGAATTGAAAAACTTAAATACAATTGAAAATGAAAACGTTCATATTTAATATTACAGCATTTTTTCTATTAACAACAGTTGTAAATGCACAAAATTTTAATAAAAAACTATCAGAGCTTTTTAAGGTCAATGGTGATGTTGAGATTGAATTAAGTGCTTCTTTTACAGATGTTGAAATTGAAATTTGGGATAGAGACGAAGTTTCTGTAGAGGCAGTTATGTATGTAACAGGAGTTGAAAAGAAAGAAGCTGATTTATTATTAAAACAGTGGAGATTTGAAGCATTAGCAAACAAAAGTAAGGTTCAAATAACTTCATCTTTTGATACAGATTTTATTAGATCAACAGCATCAACTTCTAATGATATTTATCCATTTTTAACATTTGATGATGAAGATATTTTAAAAAAAGACTTTGGTTTTGTTGAACAACATTTTTTGCAATTACCAACATTCGATTTTAATGAGTATAAAGCCGATTCAAATTATTTAAAAAATTACCAGGCAGTTTTAGCTAAAACTGTAGATGAATTTGGAAGTAAATCTATAAAACTAAAATACGATTCTATACAAAAAATATTAGAATCTAATAGGTTGCCGAAAAATTTAGGAAATAATAAATATACTGCCACTATTACTTATAGAATGCCATTACCTAAAGAAGAAGTTGATGAAACTAGAAAGGTTGAAAAAAAATTAAAAATTAAAGTTCCAAAAAATGCAAGTTTTAATTTAAATGTAAGCAAAGGAAATGTTGGTATTTCAAAATCTAACAATAAATTATTAATTAATATGGAATATGGTAGTTTTACTGGAGGGGTACTAACTGGTTTAGATAATAAATTAACATTTAAAGGTACTCATATTAATATTTCAGAGTTAAATTCAGGTTCAGTTTTCTTGAATAATGCTAGTAATGCAATTTTTGGAAAACTAAATACCGTTTTTATAGATTCAAATTATTCTTATGTTGGGGTAGATGTAGTTGGTAGAAATATAACTTTTAATCAACAATTTGGAGGTTTATATATTAGTTCACTTATTTCAGATTTTGAAAAATTAAAAATAAATTTAGAATATGCTATGGTTAAAATACCTTTAAAGGCCATAACTACAAATTTTTGGTTAGATACTAAAAAAAGTAAGATTAAAACAGATTTAAGTAATACCGATTTTTTACAAAATTCTTTTTTAGAAGTTCTAAATTCACATGAAACAAGTATTAAAGGAAACTTTAGTTCAAGTAAAAAAACAGAAAATATTATTTACTTATCTACTAATTTAAGTGAAATCACTTTTAATTAAAATTAGTTAGCTAAAGTGTGTTTCAAATATTGATTTAAAAAATCCATTATTATAACTTAGTATTAACAAATAGAAAGTTTTTCCGTTACATAATTGTTATTATCTTTACAGATTCAAATGCAAACTATTATTAATGGAATTATACAAATCAAATCAGCTAAAAATATACAATTCTTTAACTAAAACTAAAGAAATTTTCAAACCCGTAATAGACGGAAAAGTTGGAATGTATGTTTGCGGTCCTACAGTTTATAGCAATGTACATTTAGGAAATGTAAGAACATTTATGTCTTTTGATATGATTTTCCGTTATTTAAAACATTTAGGCTATAAAGTACGTTATGTGCGTAATATTACCGATGCTGGTCATTTAGAAAACGATGCTGATGCAGGTGAAGATCGTATTGCTAAAAAAGCACGTTTAGAGCAGATTGAACCAATGGAAGTGGTACAACGTTATACCGTTGACTTCCATAATACTTTGCAAACTATAAATAATTTACCGCCAAGTATAGAACCTACCGCAACTGGACATATAGTTGAACAAATTGAAATAATTAAAGATATTTTAGCTAAAGGATTAGCTTATGAAGTGAATGGATCGGTGTATTTTGATGTGTTAAAATACAATGAAACCGAACATTACGGTATTCTTTCAGGTAGAAATATTGAAGATTCTATTCATAATACAAGAACTTTAGACGGACAATCAGAAAAGAAAAACCCACAAGATTTTGCACTATGGAAAAAAGCAGACGAACGTCATATTATGCGTTGGCCTTCACCTTGGAGCGATGGTTTTCCGGGTTGGCATTTAGAATGTTCAGCTATGAGTACAAAATATTTAGGTGAAACTTTTGATATTCACGGTGGTGGAATGGATTTAAAATTTCCACATCACGAATGTGAAATAGCACAATCTAAAACTAATAATGGTGTAAATCCTGTAAATTATTGGATGCATGCAAATATGTTGATTTTAAACGGTCAGAAAATGGCAAAATCAACAGGGAATTTTATTTTACCGAATGAAATATTTTCAGGAAATAATAAAATTTTGAGTAAAGCATTTTCACCAAGTGCAACGCGTTTTTTTATGTTGCAAGCTAATTACCGTAGTATTTTAGATTTTACAAATGCAGGATTAGAAGCTTCAGAAAAAGGATATATTAAATTAATGGAAGCCGTAAGTAGTTTAGATAAAATTGAAGCAGGTAAAACTTCATCGTTAGATTTTAAAGCATGGAAACAAAAATGTTACGATGCTATGAACGATGATTTTAACACTCCAATGTTAATTGCTAATTTATTTGATGCTGTTAAATATATTAATTTACTAATTGAAAAGAAAGCAACAATTTCAGAAGAAGATTTACAAGATTTTGCAACAACAATTAACGCTTTTGTATTTGATGTTTTAGGACTTAAAAATGAGTTGCAAGAAGATAGTTCAGATAAATTATCGGGTGTTGTATCTATGCTTATTGAAATGCGAAAAAATGCAAGAGCTAATAAAGATTGGGCATTGTCTGATAAAATTAGAGATCAGTTAGCAGATTTAGGAATTCAATTAAAAGATGGAAAAGAAGGAACTACTTTTTCAGTAAATTAATTTGAAAAGTATAGCAAAAATATTAGCAATTCCTTTTATTTGGTTGGTGCGTTTTTACCAAGCAGCAATTTCACCGTATACGCCATCTGCTTGTAGATATACTCCAACTTGTTCTAGTTACACGCTTGAAGCTTTAAAAGTTCATGGAATTTTTAAAGGAGGTTGGTTGGCAATAAAAAGAATAGGTAGTTGCCATCCCTGGGGTGGAAGTGGCTATGATCCAGTTCCAGAAAAACCGAAAACAAAAGAAAAAAATAATTAAATTTTATACATTTTAAAATGATATTACTTCAAATAGATTGGAATCCGGCACCAGAAATATTTAAAATTGGTTCGTTTGCAGTTCGTTATTACAGCTTAATGTTTGTTATTGCATTTACATTAGGATTGCATTTGATGAAAAAAATATTTATCAATGAAAAAATTCCACTTGAAAAATTAGATTCACTTTTTATTTATATGGTGATTTCAATTTTAATAGGAGCAAGGTTAGGGCATTTTTTGTTTTACGATCCAGAGTTTTTATTTAGAAAACCATTAGAAGTAATTTTACCATTTCAATTTTCTCCAACATTTAAGTTTACAGGTTTTGCCGGTTTGGCTAGTCACGGTGCTGTAATTGGAGCAATAATAGCAATGTATTTATATAGTAGAAAAGTACTTAAAAAACCCTTGCTATTTATATTAGATAGGGTTGTTATAGTCTCAGCAATTGGTGGTGCATTTGTAAGGCTTGGTAATTTAATGAATTCTGAAATTATTGGAAAACCTACAGGAACCGATTATGGTTTTGTTTTTCAACGTTTAGGAGAAGATTTTCCGCGTCATCCAGCGCAATTATATGAAGCAATTAGTTATGTAATAATATTCGCTATTTTGTGGTTTATATACTGGAAAACTAATAAAAAACAAAAATTAGGGTATTTATTCGGAATGTATTTTGCGTTGACGTTTTTTGCCAGATTTGTAATTGAATTTTTTAAAGAAGCTCAAGTTGAAGGTAGAGAAAATTGGATTTTAGGTTTAAATACAGGTCAAGTTTTAAGCATACCATTAGTTTTAATGGGATTGTACTTTATGTTTAGAACATCAAATTCGAAATAGGAATTTTAGTTACAACCATCATATTAAACTTTATTCAGCATCCATCAGAATAAGGAAAGATTTCTGAGTGATGCTGAATTATATTTATCTAACTGGGAAATGTTAACTTTAATTTTTACTCAGTAAAAGTAACTGATCCATAACTAGAATTTATAGTAATATTACTTTTACTATCTGAAGAATTGTAAAAACCTTCATAGTATTTAGTGGTTGTTTTTATAAGTTCTTTATTAAAAGTAAAACCATTTTTGTAGTTTAAATTTCCATAACTTAAAGTTGCATTTAGCAAAAAACTATTAGTTGGTTTTACCCCAATCTTAGTATGTGCATAGGAAGATTTTACTGTAATATCTTTAAATTCATTTCCTAATTCTTCAATTTTTAAAGAACCATAATCCATATCAAAATTTCCTCGTCCTCTTAATTTTTCTACAATAGTATGCATATAATCACTATTTCCTGTAATATTACCAGAATCTCCAATTTTTAAGCTACCATAATCGCAATTGTAATCTAAAACGGCAATCATTTCAAAAGATAAATGAGAGTAATCGGCGTTTAATTTAACTCTTTTAGATCTGTCGATATGAAGTGTAGAGTAATCAGCATTAATAATACCATCTTCCATAAAATATATAGTTGAATTGTTAGTGTAATCAATATTTATTGAATTGTTGGTGTTCTTCAATTCTCCAATGGTTATTTTGCCATAATTGCAATTAATTTTAGAAATTCCTTCTAGTCTATCTAAAGTTATAGCTCCATAATCATTTGTTAAATTCACATTATTTGTAAGCGGCATTTGAATTAAATAATTAATCTCAATATTTATATTATTACTTTTTCCCCAGCGCAATAAATTCCAAGAACGTGAGGTTTTTTCTATAATAGTTTCAGCAGAAACATTGTTAGAATTTCCTTTAAAATCAACATCAATTTGTTCTAATTTTTCTTCAACTTTTTCCTCGTCATATCCATTGGTAGTAATAGTTACTTTAATAGCAATACGATTTTCGTTCCAAGTTGCAATGCTAATATTACCGTATTTGTTGGTAATATTTAAAGTTGCATTTTTGTTTACAGAATATTCCTTTTTAAGTATTTTACTTTTTGTGTATTTACCTTTTTTTTCGGTTGCAAATATTGTAAGAGGAATAAAAAATAATAGAAACATTATTTTATACATAGTTTTCATTTTCTTCTGATTTTAATTGTTTTATTTCATTTATTTGAATTAATACACTTTGTAATATTTCAATACGTTGTTGAAAATTAGAAATCATTGCATATATAATTCGTTTATCTGTAGTACTTAATTTAAGTTCTAAAGTAAGTTTATTGTATTCGTTTTCAAGTTTTTTAATTTGTTTTAGAGCATCGGTTATAAGTTGATCTGTTGTATTATTTCGCTCTTTTTCTATAAGTGAAAGTTCTTTTTTAATAGTAGTTACAAAATAACTTTGGGTTTCTTTCATTTCTGTTGAAACCTTAGCAAGTTCCATACCTTTGTTTGAAAAAGAAGCTCCTAGCCAAACGCCAAAAAGTAAAAGTATCGACGCTGCAATTGTTATAACTGAATACAATTTTATATTGTTTTTTTTAGGCTTATTTTTAGGTTGTTTTAATTTATCTTTAAATCGATTAAAATGCCCAGGTTTTGGTGCTTCAATATCAAATTGACCTTTTAAATTTTTAAATATGTCATCTAAATTATCTTTCATTTTTGTTTGATAAAAATTGTCTTAATTTGCTTTTAGCTCTTGATATGGTAGTTCTACTATTTTCATAAGAAATATCCATTATTTGAGCAATTTCTTCGTAATCATAACCTTCAATTAAATAAAGGGTTAATGCAATTTTATAATTGTTTTTTAGTGATTTTAAAGCAGCTAAAATATTGTTAATATTTAATTTTTTATAATTTTGAGTGTCTATTTCTTCTTCAGTAATTAAAACCTTATCAATAGGCATTTTATGAATATTGTTATTCTTTTTTAGAGCTGTAATACTTTTGTTAATTACTATTCTTTTTAACCAAGCTCCAAAGGTTACAGTTTCACTAAATGAATCTAATTTTGTAAATGCTGCTAAAAAAGATTCTTGCATAATATCTTCAGCTTCAAAAGAATCATTTACAATTCTAAAAGATGTGTTGTACATAGCTTTATAATATTGTTTGTAAATTGCAAATTGTGCGGATGTATCGCCTTTTTTGCATTTTTCAATTAATGGGTTGCTATGTAGGTTTACTGTTTTCAAAATTGATTGTTACCTAAAAGACTTTAACTTTATTTATCTGTTACACTTTTCTATTAAAATTACTAAAATTTATTTAGTGGGTAATTCTTAATTTGGCATAACAATTGAAATTTATATATAGAATATAAAAATTTTTATATTTCAAATTATTGATAATCAAGAAAATATAATTATTTTGCGTAAAAGTTTTTCTTAATTGAAAATTTTTAAATGACAAAATGACCCAAAATAAACTATGAGCAAATCAAAATTTTTAAATTTAGACAATATGTCACTTCAGAATATCTTAGATGAAGATGCCGATTTAATACCATTAATGACTCCAGAAGACGAAGAGGAGATAAATAGAGAAGATGTTCCAGAAGTATTGCCAATATTACCTTTACGCAATACTGTCTTGTTTCCAGGAGTTGTAATTCCTATTACAGCCGGTAGAGATAAATCTATTCAACTTATAAAAGAAGCAAATAAAGGAAATAAAATTATTGGTGTTGTAGCACAAAAGAATGAAGCTATTGAAGATCCAACAACAAATGATGTGCATAGAGTTGGTACGGTAGCTCGTATTTTGCGTATGTTAAAAATGCCTGACGGTAACACAACTGTTATAATTCAAGGTAAAAAACCTTTTGAAATTGATAGTTTTGTACAAGAAAAACCTTATTTACAGGCAATTACAAAACCAAGAAAAGAAGATAGAACTGAAGAAAAAGAACCAGAGTTTGAAGCTATTATAGACTCTATTAAAGAGATGGCTATCAGAATAATTAAAGAAAATCCTAATTTACCTTCTGAAGCATCTTTTGCTATTAAAAATATAGAAAGTAAGCCGTTTTTAATCAATTTTGTTTCTTCTAATATGAACTTAAATGTTTCAGAAAAACAAGAACTTTTAGAGGTTGAAAACCTAAAAGAAAGAGCTTTACTTACTTTAAAAAAGATGGATGAAGAGTTACAACGTTTAGAGTTGCGAAATGTAATTCAATCTAAAACACGTTCTGATATGGATCAGCAACAACGTGAGTATTATTTACATCAACAGTTAAAAACCATTCAAGAAGAATTAGGTGGAGTTTCTTACGACGAGGAGTTAGATGAAATGCGAGAAAAAGCCAAATCTAAAAAATGGAGTAAAGAAGTAAAAGAGACTTTTGATAAAGAATTAGGGCGTTTACAACGTATGAATCCACAAGTTGCAGAATATTCTGTACAACGTAATTATTTAGATTTATTATTAGATTTACCTTGGGGTGAGTACTCTAAAGATAAGTTTGATTTAAAACGTGCTCAAAAAATATTAGATCGTGATCATTTTGGTTTAGAAAAAGTGAAAGAAAGAATTATTGAGCATTTGGCTGTTTTAAAATTAAAAGGTGATATGAAATCGCCAATAATTTGTTTATACGGACCTCCAGGTGTTGGTAAAACTTCTTTAGGGAAATCTATTGCAGAATCTATAGGTAGAAAATATGTTAGAATGTCTTTGGGTGGTGTTAGAGATGAAGCCGAAATTAGAGGACATAGAAAAACATATATTGGAGCAATGCCAGGAAGAATTATAAAAGATTTGAAAAAAGCAGGAACTTCAAATCCAGTTTTTGTCTTGGATGAAATTGATAAATTAGCAGCATCTAGTCATAATGGAGATCCATCTTCAGCGATGTTAGAAGTACTAGATCCTGAACAAAATACTACTTTTTACGATAATTATTTAGAGTTAGATTACGATTTATCTAAAGTGTTATTTGTTGCAACAGCAAACAGTTTATCTACAATTCCTTGGGCGTTAAGAGATCGAATGGAAATTATAAATGTTTCTGGTTATACTATTGAAGAAAAAGTAGAAATAGCCAAACGTCATTTATTACCTAAACAAATAAAAGAACACGGATTAACAACAAAACAAATTCAGATAGGGAAGAAGCAATTAGAAAAAATTGTAGAAGCTTATACACGTGAATCTGGAGTTAGAGGTTTAGAAAAGCAAATTGCTAAAATGGTGCGTTATGCTGCTAAATCTATTGCAATGGAAGAAGCATACGATGTTAAAATAACCAATGAAACTATTGAAAAAGTTTTAGGAGCATCACATCTAGAACGCGATAAATACGAAAGCAACGATGTTGCTGGTGTTGTAACTGGGTTAGCTTGGACAAGTGTTGGTGGAGATATATTGTTTATAGAATCTATTGTGTCTAAAGGAAAAGGACTTTCTATTACCGGTAATATTGGTAAAGTAATGAAAGAGTCTGCAACTTTGGCAATGGAATATATAAGAGCTAATGCAGAAAATTTTGATATTGATCCTAAAATTTTAGACGAGTACAAAGTACATATTCACGTTCCAGAAGGTGCAACACCTAAAGATGGACCAAGTGCAGGAGTTGCAATGCTAACGTCTTTAGTATCTGTGTTTACACAACGCAGAGTGAAATCTAGATTAGCTATGACAGGCGAAATTACTTTAAGAGGAAAAGTGTTACCTGTTGGTGGAATAAAAGAAAAAATATTAGCAGCTAAAAGAGCAAATATTAATGAAATTATTTTATGTAAAGAGAATGAAAAAGATATTCTTGAAATAAAAGAATCTTATGTAAAAGGATTAAAGTTTCATTATGTTTCTGATATGAGCGAAGTAATAAAAATAGCGCTTACAAAGCAAAAAGTTAAAAATCCAAAAAAATTATAATATAAAAAAGCAGCCAATTGGCTGCTTTTTTATTGTTGTTAATATTTGAATACTTATAAAAATAAGTTTCATAAATTAATTTTTAATGATGTTTTTTATTCATTTCTAACATCTAAAATACGACCGTTTTTTAATTTGCCACTTATTTCTAATTGGTATATTTTTTTAGCGACTTGCTTTGGAGTAAATAATTCACCATTCTCGTAAAAATTGATAAAGCGTTGCACCGATTTAAAATTTTCTTTAGGTATCTCTCTTACTTTTTCTTGCATATTTGTATCTACAACTCCTGGATAAATTGATACAATTTTGACACCGTTTTTTATGTTTTTTTGCTCTTTAGCAATTACTTTTGTCATCATATCAACACCAGCTTTAGAAGCACAATACATAGACCAGCTTTCATAAGGTTTTATGGCGGCACCAGAAGAAATATTAATTATTTTCTTTTTACATTCCCAACCTTTAGATAGTTTTATAAATAAAGAATTTAAAATAAGAGGAGCTATTAAATTTACCTTTATGGTATAACTTATTTCTTCAGGAGCTATATTCTCAAGAGTTTTAACATTTCCTAAGTCTCCAGCATTATTTATTAATGTGAGGATTTTGGTGGTGTCTTTATCTAAATGTGAAAATATTTCATGAACAACACTTTCAATAGCTTCACTATTACTGAGATCACATTGGTATTGCTCTAAAGCGTATAATTTAGCTATTTTGCTACGTGAAATTGAAATTACGCGATAGCCATTTTTATGATATTCTTTAGAAAGTCCATAACCTAAACCTTTATTTCCTCCGGTAATTATTAAAACATTGTCCATTATTATTAATTTATAATACTAATTTAGGAAAAAAAATAGAATAATAGACTATTATAATTACTTGTAAAGTTTTTTAGAAGCATTCCAAAAAACATCCATTTCTTCTAAAGACATATCATGGAGTGATTTATTAATTTTTTTAGCTTCTTTTTCTAGATATTGAAACCTATTAATAAATTTTTTATTGGTGCGTTCTAGAGCGTTTTCTGGGTTAACTTTAATAAAGCGCGCATAATTTATCATAGAAAATAATACATCTCCAAATTCAGCTTCAATATTGGCTGTATTTCCTTTTTTAATTTCGGCGTTTAGCTCGTTAAGTTCTTCTTGTACTTTTTCCCAAACTTGCTCTGGTTTTTCCCAATCAAATCCAACACCTGCAACTTTATCTTGAATTCTATTGGCTTTTACCATAGCTGGTAAAGATTTGGGAACACCTTCTAAAACAGAATCTTTGCCCTCTTTTAATTTAAGTTGTTCCCAATTTTTTTTAACTTCAGCTTCATCTTTTACTGTAACATCTCCGTAGATATGTGGATGTCTATAAATCAATTTTTCTGAAATTGAGTTAGCTACATCAGCAATATCAAAAGTATCTGTTTCAGAACCAATTTTAGCATAAAAAACAATATGAAGTAATACGTCTCCTAATTCTTTTTTAATTTCTTGTAAATCGTTATTTAGAATGGCGTCGCCTAATTCATAAGTTTCTTCTATTGTTAAATGGCGAAGAGACTGAAATGTTTGCTTTTTATCCCAAGGACATTTTAAGCGCAATTCGTCCATAATATCTAATAATCGACCAAATGCTTTAAGTTGTTGTTCTCGGGAATTCATAATTAAGCTTCTTGGTTTTCTTCTTCAACTTCTTTAATTGCAGTAAAATCGAAATTTTTAGAAGCTAATAAATTATACCATTGCAATACTTTTTTAATGTTTGAAGTATATACGCGTTCTTCATCAAAATTTGGTAAAATTTCTCTAAAATAAGAGGTTAAAACTTTACCGCTTTCTTTATGACTAATTGCTTGTTTACCACCTTCTTTTTCGCCAATACTTTTTAATATTATACGAAGCGGAACTTCTTCTTCATAAGTGTAAATAGCAATTTCGTTTAAGGCACTAATATTATGTGTAACGGTTATTGGGAATTTTTTACCATCTAATAAAGATTCTACTATAATTCCGCCTTTAGATTGTGCTTTAATTTCATACAAACCTGGTTTACCGCTTACAGATACAATGTCTTTTAATTTCATAAATTATTTTCTTTTTAATAAGGGAAATTTCATTCTATAATCAGCTCTTATTTTCCCTTTAGATATGTTTTCTAATTTCTTTTTTATTAATCGTTTTTTTAATGACGAAATTTTATCTGTAAATAAAATTCCTTCAATATGGTCATATTCGTGTTGAACAACTCTGGCAGCAATACCTTTAATAACATCAGTATGTTTTTCAAAATTCTCGTCTAAATACTCAATGGTAATTTTTTCTTGTCTAAAAACATCTTCTCTAATATCTGGTATGCTAAGGCATCCTTCATTAAAAGCCCATTCATCACCTTCTTCTTTTAAAATTTTAGCATTTATAAAAACTTTATCAAAAGTGGCTAAAAATTTACGTTCTTCTGAGTCTAATTCTTCATCTTCACTAAAAGGAGTAGCATTTACAACAAACAAACGAATGGCTTTACCAATTTGTGGAGCAGCTAAACCGACACCACTGGCATTGGTCATTGTTTCTTTCATATTTTCGATAAGAATATCTAAATCTGGATAGTCTTTATCTATATCAATACCAACTTTTCTTAAAACTGGATCTCCGTAAGCTACTATAGGTAAAATCATACTCTTTTTTTTGGATTGCAAAAGTACAAAAGTTTGAACTAATAATAAAGAGTTGAGAATTATAATTTATAAATCAATAGTTATTATAAAAGGCAAAATAAATCTTTAGCAATTATTAAAATATTGATTATGTGTTTTTTGAAGATTTTAAGAGGTGAATTATTTTAAAGTTGTACAATTATAAAGTGAATAATTTATGGTATTTGTAATAAAACATAAAAAATGGTTAATAAAAAGACAAAATAGTATCATTAGAATTTTGATTAGTTAATTAATTTTGAAAAATGTAATTGTAATAAATGCAAACTTCAGTAATTACTGATGTGGAGTAATAGAACAAGTTAGAGAAGACCGTGATGAAGATACGTATAATTTAAATTTTGAAGTTCTCTCTTATGTAGATTTAAAATATAGTTATTTAATTAATGAAACTGTACTTAATTACAGTGTGTTATTAGCATTTTAAGTTATGCAATTGAACTAATAAAAAATTAAAAAATGAGTGAAATAAAAAAACTATCGTTAAAAGAAAAAATTGGCTATGCTTTAGGTGATGGAGCTGCGAATATTGCTTGGAGAGGTGTTGCCACGTTTTTATTTATTTTTTATACAGATGTTTTTGGATTGAGTCCTGTTACTGTGGGTATGTTAATGCTTGTAGCTCGTTTCAGCGATGGTATTAGTGATGTTTTAATGGGAATTATTGGAGATAGAACAAAATCTAAATATGGAAAATTTAGACCTTGGATTTTATGGACAGCAATTCCATTAGCAGCGATTTTATCGCTATTATTTACTAGTCCAGATTTAAGTTCAACTGGTAAAATTATCTATGCTTATATTACCTACATCTTTTTTACGCTAATTTATACGGCTAATAATATTCCTTATGGAGCGCTTATGGCTGTAATGACAGGAGATGATAAAGAAAGAACGAGTTTAGGTTCTTTTAGAATGGTTGGTGCATTTGGAGGAGGTATGTTAGTGCAAGGAGCTTTACTTTTTTTAGTTGCTTATTACGGTAATATTAATCCAGATATTGAAGTTTCTAAATTAGAAAATGAAAAGTATAGAGTAACGGTGTCAACTTCTAAAGATGTAGATAATGTTAATATTAAAACAGAAGATGGTATTGCTGAATTTATTTGGGATGGTACAGAATTGAATTCTGAAGAAAATATTCCAACAAATAGAAAAAGTTTTTCAATGGAAGCTAATAAAGAATATGCTTTTATTGTTGAAGGTGAAAATAACTTATCTGAAAGCAATATTTTTATAATCGATCAAAAAGAAGGTTATAGTAATTCAATGTATATAATGTCTGTTTTACTAGCTATTTTAATGTTTATTACTTTTTATACAACTAAAGAAAGAGTACAACCTCCAAAAACACAAAAAAATAATTTAAAAAAAGATTTTAAAGATTTAATTTCAAATAAACCTTGGTTAGTTTTATTAGTTATTGGCTTATTATTCAATATCTATAATTCTATAAAACAAGGAATTGTAATTATTTATTTTACACATTATTTAAACAATCAATTATTAGCTGCTTCATTCTTAATAGGTTTAATGTTAGCCTCAGTGTTAGGTGCAATGGTAACTGCGCCACTTGGAAATAAATTAGGTAAAAGAAATTTGTTTATATATGCGTTGCTTTTTTCGGGTGGTGTTAATGCATTATTGATGTTTTGTGGACCAACAGATATTGAAGCAATTTTTGCGATAGGAATAGTATCAGAATTTGCAGCTGCAATGTTTCCAACCTTGTTTTTTGTAATGCTTGGTGATGCTGCAGATTACTCAGAATTTAAAAACGGACGTAGAGCAACAGGGTTAATATACTCTGCAGGTTCTTTTGCAACTAAATTTGGAGGTGGAATTGCGGGTGCTATTATAGGTTTAATTCTAGGGGCTTACCATTATAATGGGCAAGATACAGCTTCAATACAAGGTGCTTTCCCTGGAATTATTATGTTAATGAGCTGGGTACCTGCAATTATTACGGTAATAGCAGCAGGATTAATGTTTTTATATCCGCTTACACAAAAGAAACTTAATGAAATTACATTAGAATTAAATACAAGAAGACTTAAAGAATAAATTAGTAAGTATTAAAATAAAATAAAATGAAATACGGTCATTTCGACGATGAAAATAGAGAATATGTTATTACAAACCCAAAAACTCCATACCCATGGATTAATTACCTTGGAAATGACGTTTTTTTCTCATTAATATCTAATACAGCAGGAGGGTATACTTTTTATAAAGATGCCAAATTTAGAAGATTAACACGTTATAGATACAATAATGTACCTGTAGATACTGGTGGCAAATATTTTTACATTAAAGATGGCGATACAACTTGGTCTCCAAGTTGGAAACCAGCAAAAGAAAAGTTAGATAGTTACGAATGCCGTCATGGTATGAGTTATACCAAATTTAAAGGGGTTAAAAACGGTATAGAATCAGAAGTTTTACAATTTATTCCTTTAGGATTTTTAGGTGAAATTCAAAAAGTAAGTCTTAAAAATACCACTTCTAAAGTTAAAAAGTTAAAGTTATTTTCTTTTATAGAATTTGCACTTTGGAATGCAGAAGATGATATGACAAATTTTCAACGAAACTTTAATACAGGTGAAGTGGAAATTGAAGATGCTGTAATTTATCATAAAACAGAATTTAAAGAACGTAGAAATCATTATGCATTTTACTCTGTAAATCAAAAAATTAATGGTTTTGATACAGATAGAGATTCATTTATAGGTTTGTATAATGGTTTTGATGATCCAGAAGTAGTTTCTGAAGGGAAATCAAAAAATTCAGTTGCGCATGGATGGTCTCCAATAGCGTCACATTATATTGAAATTGAATTACAACCTAACGAAGAAAAAGATTTTATTTTTATGTTGGGTTATGTAGAAGTTGATGAGGCTAATAAATGGGAAAGCAAATCTGTAATTAACAAAAATCCTGCAAAGGAAATGATTGCTAAGTTTGATACCGTTGAAAAAGTAACTGCAGCATATAATGAATTAAGAGTTTATTGGGATAATTTATTGGGTAAAATAACCATTGAATCTGGAGAGGATAAGTTAGATAGAATGGTGAATATTTGGAATCAATACCAATGTATGGTTACTTTTAATATGTCTCGTTCTGCTTCATTCTTTGAGTCTGGAATTGGAAGAGGAATGGGCTTTAGAGATTCAAATCAAGATTTAATAGGGTTTGTACACCAAATACCAGAAAGAGCACGCGAAAGAATAATTGATATAGCTTCTACACAATTTGAAGATGGTTCTTGTTACCATCAATACCAACCATTAACAAAAAAAGGAAATGCAGCAATTGGTGGTAATTTTAACGATGACCCTCTTTGGTTAATTCTTTCAACTACAGAATATATTAAAGAAACAGGAGATTTTTCGTTGTTAGATGAAATGGTACCTTTTGATAATGATGTTACTAGAGCTAAATCTCATTTTGAACATTTAAAAGCTTCATTTTACCATGTAGTAAATAATTTAGGACCTCATCAATTACCATTAATTGGAAGAGCAGATTGGAACGACTGTTTAAATTTAAGTTGTTTTTCAAAAGATCCAAACGAATCATTTCAAACTACAGGGAACAAAAAAGATAGCCAAGCAGAATCTTTAATGATAGCTGGTTTGTTTGTGGTGTATGGAAAAGAATATGTAAAACTTTGTAATATTATTGGAAAAACCAAAGAAGCCGAAGCAGCACAAGTACACGTTGATAATATGATAGAAGCTGTTAAAAAAGACGGTTGGGATGGAGAATGGTACTTAAGAGCTTATGATTATTATGGTAAAAAAGTAGGATCAAAAGAGAATGAAGAAGGAAAGATTTTTATAGAATCTCAAGGTTGGTGTACTATGGCTGAAATTGGTAAAGAGGAAGGCTTGGTTGAAAAATCGTTAGATTCAGTAAAAGAACATTTAGATTGTGAGTATGGTATTGTATTAAACAGTCCGGCATTTACAGAATATAAAATAGAATATGGTGAAATTTCTACGTATCCTGCAGGATATAAAGAAAATGGAGGTATATTTTGTCATAACAATCCTTGGATTATGATTGGTGAAACAATGCTAGGTCGAGGAGATAATGCTTACGATTATTATACCAAAATAGCTCCAAGTTTTTTAGAAGATATTTCAGAGTTGCACAAAGTTGAGCCTTATGTATATTGTCAAATGATTGCTGGTAAAGAAGCATTTAAACCTGGAGAAGCAAAAAACTCTTGGTTGTCTGGAACAGCATCTTGGAATTTTTATACAATTACTCAGTATATTTTAGGTATAAAACCAGATTATAATGGTCTTTTAATCAATCCTTGTATTCCTTCAAAATGGAATGGATTTAAAATGAAAAGAGAATTTAGAGGAGCAGTTTATAATATTGAAGTTTTAAACCCTAATAATGTTAGTAAAGGGGTTGAAAAGATGATTGTTAATGGAGAAACAATCACATCTAATATAATACCTATTTTAGAAAAAGGAAAATCCCATGAAATTAAAGTAATTATGGGATAGTTTGAGTTAGTTTTTTTATACTTATAAAAGTATTATAGTATTTAGGTACTATAATACTTTTTGTATTCCTACAAATTGTTCTCTAAACTCTTTAGGTGTACAATTTTTAGATTTTTTAAACAATCTATTAAAATTGGCAATATTATTAAATCCGCATTTAAATGCAATTTCTCCAATAGTCAAATCAGTTTCTAAAAGCCAATGTGAAGCAAAGCTAATACGCGTGTCGTTTATATAAGTAATAAATGTTTTTCCTGTACGTTTTTTTATAAATCTATTAAAAGATACCGGACTCATATTTACCAATTCAGATATTTCATTTAATGTTATGGTTTTATTAAAATTTTCCTGAATAAATTCATACACTTTTTTAATTTTATCGCTATTATGAAAGTCTTCTTTTTCTGCACTTGAATTAGAAAGCATCCTTTGATTTTCAGATTTAGCTAAATCATTTAAAATAGAAACAAATTCTAAATAATACTCAATACCTGAAATACGAGTAAGCACCATTAATCGAGGCATTATTTTAAGTGTTGTTTCTCTTGAAAAAAGTATACCGTGTTTAGACCTAGCAAACATATCTTTAATAGGTTTAAAAATTCTACGCGATAGTGTTTTTTCGTTTAATAAATCTTGATGAATATGAATTGTAATCTCATAAATTTCTTTGCAAGTGCATTCATGAAGTTGCCAACCATGAACAATATTTGGACCTGTTAAAACAAGTTCTATGTCTTCAATGTTTTCAGAATGGTCACCAATAATTCGTCTTACTCCTTTACCTTTATAAATGAAGTTTAATTCATATTCTGGGTGAAAATGAATAGGGAAATCAAAATCATCTTTAACTCTTTCTTCAACTAAAAAACTATCTTCAGGTATTAAACGAGTTATTTCTCTGTGAGCATTAGCAATCATAACTATTATAATGTATTATTTTGTCTCATTTATATGTTATATTGTCGTAAATATATAAAAAAGTGACAATATTATATTAATATTCTGTTAACATCTTCTATAAATTTGTGAATGTATTAACTAAATCATTAGGATTTATTAATATGAAAAACTAAAGAATAATTAAACCAAATTTTTTATGAAAAATCAAATGTTAAAAAAAATCCTTTTTCTTGGAAGCCTTTTGCTAGGTGTTTTTGCACATGCACAAAGTGTTTCAGGAACTGTTTCGGACAGTAATGGCCCATTGCCAGGAGCTAGTATTATGGTAAAAGGAACGAGTAATGGAACAACTTCAGATTTTAATGGTAAATACATTTTAGAAGATGTAGCACCAGATGCTGTACTTGAAATTTCTTATGTTGGGTATGGAACAAAAGAGATTAATGTAAATGGAGAAAAAGTTATTAATGTTATTCTTATTGAACAGTCAGATGTTTTAGATCAAGTAGTTGTTATTGGTTATGGAACTAAAAAGAAAAGCTTAGTTACTGGTGCAATTTCTAGTTTAGATTCTAAAGAAATTGAAAATTCATCGAGCCCACGTGTAGAACAAGTTTTACAAGGTAGAGTTTCAGGTGTAACTGTTGTTTCTTCTTCAGGTTCTCCAGGTTCTGGAGCAAAAGTGAGAATTAGAGGAGCAGGTTCAAACGGTAATTCAGATCCTTTATATATTGTAGATGGTATGAAAGTAAGCTCAATGGATAATATTGCTCCTAGTGATATTGCTAATATTGAAGTTTTAAAAGATGCAGCCTCTTCTGCAATTTATGGTACAGAAGGAGCAAATGGTGTTGTAATTATTACAACTAAACAAGGAAAAATAGGTGAACAAATTATTAGTTTTAGCTCTAGTTTAGGGTCTCAATCTGTAAATACAAAAATGGAGTTAATGGATGCTAGCCAATTTGTAACTTATATGAACGAAGCAGGTGAAGCTACTGTAGTTGATAATGGTATTAATACTAATTGGATTGATGAAACTTTTAATAATTCATTTGTTCAACGTTATGATGTTAGTTTTTCTGGAGCAACTGAAAAAACATCTTATTATTTATCGGGTTCATACTTAGATCAAGATGGAACAGTTGGAGAGGATAATAATTACAAAAGATATACAACACGTTTAAATGTTAAAAGTGATGTAAAAGAATGGTTAGAAATTGGTGCAAATATTACTTATACAAATATTGCAAATTCTCCAATTTCAGAAGATGATTCATATAGAAGTCCTATTAACAGTATGTTATTAATTGACCCGCTAACTCCAGTAATTTATTCTGGTACTTTACCTTCAAGAGCAGCTGATGGTGTTGCAAACGGAACTGCAATGATAGATAACAATGGTAATGTTTATGGTTATCCAACATATTCTACTGGAGAGGTAATAAATCCAGTTGCGTCTTCAAACTATATTTATAGAGGTGGAATTGATACTGATAAAATATTATTATCTGTATTTGCTAAATTTAAATTAACTGAAGGATTAAACTTTACATCTAGATTAGGGTATGAGAGATCTAATACGATTGATAGTAGATGGACACCTATTTATTATGTTTCTTCAGAAGAGCAAAATTCACAAGTAACTTTAAATGATAATTTAAGTAGAAACTCTAGATGGTTGTGGGAAAATTTTGTAGACTATACAAAACAAGTAGGAGATCATAACTTTTCAGCTTTATTAGGATATTCTGCTGAAAAAATTAAAAATCCTTATTATTCATTACAAGGTGGAGAAGTAGCTCAAGAATCTGAAGAGTTTACATATTTCGATTTTACTAATAGAGATAATGATAAAATTGGTGGAAGTATTTACCAAAAAAACATGAACTCTGTTTATGGAAGATTATCATATGATTTTGCAGGAAAATATATGTTTGAAGGTTCTTTAAGATATGATACTTCAAGTGTTTTCCCTACATCTAACAAAGGTGGATATTTCCCTGCTGTTTCAGCTGGATGGGTACTTTCAAAAGAAGACTTTTGGAATGAAGATAGCGCTATAGATTATTTTAAATTTCGTGCAAGTTGGGGACAAAATGGTTCAGATGCTAACTTAGCAGGTAATGGAGATATTCAAGTATTTAGAACTGTTGATGGTACTGTTCCAGTTGTTTATGAAGGTGTAACAGGTGTAACACCTGGAGATTTAGCAAACCCTAGTTTAACTTGGGAACGTTCAGAACAAACCGATATAGGTGTTGATTTAAGAGCGTTTAATGGTAGATTTAATTTTGGAGCTGATTGGTATAATAAAACTACGAAAGATTTAATTATTCCTGATGGAAATATTATTGCACCACCTTCATTAGGTCAAACCGTTGGAGCTATTAATGGTGGTACTATTAAAAATACAGGTCTTGAATTTGAAGCCGGATGGAATGATACTACTGATGGAGGATTGAGTTATGGAGTTAATTTTAACTTCTCTACTTTAGATAATGAAGTAACGGATGTAATTGTACCTTCTCCATTACAAGGAGCTACAGCACCATCAAATGGTGACGGAGTTACAAGATTTGAAGAGGGATATCCAGTATGGTATTTTTATGGATATAAAACAGATGGAATAGATCCTGCAACAGGAGCTCCTATTTACGTTGAAACTGATGGAAATGCCGGAATTACAGCGAATGATAAAACATTTATTGGGTCACCTCATCCAGATTTAATTTATGGAGGTAATATATCTTTAGGTTACAAAAATTTCGATTTTAATCTTATGTTCCAAGGTGTTGCAGGAAACGAAATTATTGCTGCATACCACCAACCTTCACGTCCTTTTACAAATAAACCAGTAAATTGGTTTACAGATAGATGGACACAAGCAGGAGATAATGCTTCTATGCCAGGTGCTGCAAATGCTATAGATGCATATCAATCAGATTTAGTTGTTGAAGATGGTTCTTATATGAGAATTAAACAATTACAATTAGGATACACTTTTGCAGATGAATTAATTGAAAAGATTTCTTTAAAACGATTAAGAGTTTATGTTTCAATGGATAACTACTTTACATTTACTAAATTTTCAGGTTTAGATCCTGAAGCAGGTAGTTTTTCAGATAATAGTATTGGTGTAGATAGAGGGTTCTATCCAATACCTAGAGAAATTATGTTTGGACTGTCATTAGATTTTTAATAAAAAAACATTTATATAAATATGAAAAAAATAATTTTTAGTACTATAGTTATACTTTTAATAAGTGTTTCATGTAGTAAAGACTTTGTAGAAATTCCACCAGTTGGAGTTTTAGATGCTTCGACATTCTTCAATACAGAAGAAAATGCGGAACAAGCTTTAATAGGTTTGTATGATTTAATGCAGTACAATTATGCAAAAGATTGGTCTAGTGCTTATTTTGTAAAAATGTTACCAGGAGATGATGTTAATTGTGGAGGTGGTTCTGCTACAGATCAAGTTCCATTAGTAGAAATTAATGATTATGTTAATTTATCTGTATCAAACCCTGCTGTTACAAGTGTTTGGAATTTACATTACCGTACAATTGCATTGGCAAATACTATTATTGAAAATGTAGAACTTAGCGAATTGTCAAATAAAGCAGCTGTATTAGCAGAAGCAAAATTTATGAGAGCTTGGTGTTATTTTGAATTAACAACAATGTGGGGTGATGTGCCTTTACGATTGGTTAATCCATCTGAATTAAGTTCTGAAGCTTTTGCAATTCCAAAAAGTCCTAGGTCAGAAATATATGCACAAGTAGAAGCAGATTTAACAGAAGCTATAAACGGATTACCAACAAGAGGTGCCTTAGCTCAAGATTTTAGAGTTTCAAAAGCATCTGCGCAAGCATTAATGGGAAAAGTATTAGTTTTTCAAGAAAAATATTCTGAAGCACTTAATTACTTAGAACCTGTTATTTCTAATCCTAATTATGGATTAGCAGCAACCAATGAAGATGTTTGGTCTGTTGATGGAGAATTTGGAGTTGAGTCTTTATTAGAAATAGGATTCGTTGCTACAAATGCTTATGATTGGGGAAATGTTGCGTGGGGAGGAAGAATGGAAAGTAATTTACACGTACAATTGATGGGACCTCGTGGTGAGTTTGATATAGCTCCTGTAGGATTATTAAATGGTTGGGGATTTAATTACCCTTCAGCAAAATTAATTTCTGCTTTTGAAGCTTCTGGTGAAAACGCACGTAGATCAGCAACTATAATGACTGAACAAGAATTAGTTGATGCAGGAGGATCTGTAAATAGTACAGATGAAGATGGAAATCCTGTTGAAATTTATGGATACGATGGAGCTATTAGAATAAAATATGCTACAAAAGATTCAGATACAAGTGAGGGTGGTATAAAAGAGTTAAATTATTCTGTAAATTGGAGATTGTTTAGATATGCTGAAGTATTATTTTTAGCAGCTGAAGCCTATAACAAAACAGGTGCTGATGATAAAGCTATTATCGAATTAAATAAAGTTAGATTAAGAGCAGGTTTAGATGCTTTAGATAATTCACTAAGTGGTGATGCTTTATTTGAAGCTATGATGCAAGATAAATTTTTAGAATTTGCGCATGAAGGTCAACGTTTTTGGGATTTAGTTCGTTGGGGAAAAGCTTCTTCAGAATTAGCTGGAACTGGTTATACAACTAAAAATGACTTATTTCCAATACCTATTACAGAAATTGATTTAAATGCTGCTTTAACACAAGATGATCAAAATCCTGGTTATTAATATCTAATACTAGTATTTTAAATAGATAAAAAACAACGTGGTAAACACGTTGTTTTTTGTATTAATAATCAAAATAAAGAATTCAAATTAACCCAAATCTTTTTATAGTTTATATTAATTTGACTATGAATAACCCAATTAAAAAATATAGAAATGAGAAAATATGTTTCTTTAATAGTTACAATCATTATAGTTTTTTCATGTGTAGATAATCAACCAATTTATAAAAATCCTAATGAAAGTTTTGAAAATCGAGCAAAACATTTAGTGTCATTAATGACTTTAGAAGAGAAAGTTTCACAAATGAGCTATGAATCTCCAGCAATTGAACGCTTAGAAATACCAGAATATAATTGGTGGAATGAATGTTTACATGGCGTTGCAAGAGCAGGTGTAGCAACAGTTTTTCCTCAAGCCATTGGTATGGGGGCAATGTGGGATAAACAACAAATGTTTAGAGTTGCAAATGCAATTTCAGATGAAGCAAGAGCAAAACATCACGAATTTGCAAGTAGAAATAAAAGAGGAATTTACCAAGGGTTAACATATTGGACACCTAATATTAATATTTTTAGAGATCCTAGATGGGGAAGAGGTATGGAAACATATGGGGAAGATCCCTATTTGACAGGAGAACTTGGTGTGCAATTTATTAAAGGATTACAAGGAGATGATCCAACATATTATAAGTTAATTGCTACTGCAAAACATTTTGTAGTTCATAGTGGGCCAGAGATTAGTAGACATAGTTTTAATGTAACTCCAACGCCATATGATATGGTAAATACTTATAGTCCACAATTTGAAAAAGTAATAAAACAAGCTGGTGTATATTCTATAATGTGTGCTTATAACAGTTATGATGGTTTACCATGTTGTGGAAATACGGAATTAAGTGATTTATTGAGAAATAAATGGGGCTTTAAAGGATATATAGTTTCGGATTGTTGGGCTATAAAAGATTTTTATAATAAAGGAGCTCATGAAGTCTCTGAAAATCAGCAAGAAGCTGCTGCAATGGCGGTAAAAGCTGGAACTGATTTAAATTGTGGAGATTCTTATCCAGCTCTTGTTGAAGCTGTAAAAAATGGACATATTACTGAAGACGAATTAAATGTTTCTTTAGAAAGATTAATTGTAGCGCGATTGAAATTGGGTTTATTTGCTCCAGAAGGAGCTGTAAAATATGAGAAAATTCCCTATGATGTTGTTGATTCTGAAACACATAGATTATTGGCTTTAGAGACTTCTAGAAAATCTTTAGTCTTGTTAAAAAATGAAAATAATTTATTACCATTCAGTAAAGATGTCAAAAAAGTAGCTGTTATCGGTCCAAATTCAGATGATTTAGAAGTTTTATTAGGAAATTATAATGGATACCCTTCAAATCCAATAACACCTTTAAAAGGTATTATTGATAAATTACCAGATGCTGAAGTTAACTTTGCTGTTGGATGTAAAACAGCAGAAGGATTACCAATTTTTGAAGCCATACCAACATCTGTATTATTTACTGATGAAACTTTACAAACAAATGGACTTAATGCTGCATATTATTCAAATTTATACTGCGAAGGAACTCCAAACCATTCTCAAGTAGATAAAAATGTTGATTTTATTTGGAGAACTAAAGCTCCTTTTTCAGATATGAAATATGATCATTTTTCTGTTCGTTGGACAGGGTATATAAGTGTTCAAAAAACAGGTAAATATGCTTTAGGTGGTGAGGCTTTTTCAGGAATGAAATTATATTTAGATGATAAACTTTTAGTTGAAAGGGAAGATGTACATCATCCTAAAAAAGAATATGAATATGTATCTCTAGAAGCTGGTAAAAAATATAAAATAAAACTAGAATACAAGCAAAATAATACAGACTATGCTATTATGAGATTTTTATGGGAAGCACCTACAGATTCTTTAGAGCAAGAAGCAATTGAAATTGCAAAAAAATCTGATTTAATAGTCTTGTGTATGGGATTAAGTCCATTATTAGAAGGTGAAGAAATGAAAGTAAAAGTTGATGGTTTTTCTGGAGGTGATAGATTGGATGTTAAACTTCCTAAAACTCAAACAGATTTAATGAAAAAATTAAATAAGTTAGGGAAACCAATGGTATTAGTTTTATTAAATGGAAGTGCTGTTGCTATAAATTGGGAGAATGATAATATACCAGCAATTATTGAAGCTTGGTATCCTGGTCAGGCAGGAGGAACTGCTATTGCAGATGTGATTTTTGGAGATTATAATCCAGCAGGAAGGTTGCCTTTAACATTTTATAAAGATATTGATGATATCCCTGAATTTTCAGAGTATAGTATGAAAGGTAAAACCTATCGTTATTTTAAAGGAGAAGCTCTTTATCCGTTCGGTTATGGGTTAAGTTATACTAACTTTAAATATTCAGATTTAAAAATACAAAAAGAAATTTCAACAAATCAAAATTTGAAAGTATCAGTCGATATTACCAATAAAGGAGAATTTAACGGAGAAGAAGTAGTACAATTATATGCAACAAGACTTAAAGATGACGGATTAAATCCTACGCGATCGTTGTTAGGGTTTAATAGAATTCATCTAAATATTGGAGAAACCAAAACTGTTGAATTCACTGTTACTCCTAAACAACTAGCAATAGTGAATAAAGATTACCAGCAAGTGGTAATTAATGAGGAAATTTTAATTTCTGTTGGAGGTGAACAACCTGATATTAAAGGAAGAAAAAGCAACAATGTATTATCTGAAATAGTTACCATTAAAGGAACACCTTTTTTAATTGAAAATAACTAAATTTGACTAATCTATATAAAAATTAAATAATAAAAAATGAATAGAAAAAACAGTTTAAAACTAGGTGTGTTATTGGTAGCACTTTTTGGAGTGTTAATTTTAAATACGAATATTTATGCGCAAGAAATAGTTTCTAAAAATATAATAAATCAAGATGTAGAATTAAAAATTGATAGTATAATTTCATTATTAACATTAGAAGAAAAAGTAGCTATGTGTCATGCACAATCTAAGTTTTCTACTGCAGGAGTTGGAAGGTTAGGAATCCCTGAAGTTTGGATGTCTGATGGTCCGCACGGAGTTAGAGGTGAAATTAACTGGGATAATTGGGGATATGCTAAGTGGACAAACGATTCTATAACTGCTTTTCCAGCTTTAACATGTTTAGCTGCAACTTTTAACCCTAAATTATCTAAAAAATATGGCGTTAGTATTGGAGAGGAAGCTCTATATAGAGAGAAAGATGTGTTATTAGGTCCTGGTGTAAATATTTATAGAACTCCATTAAACGGACGTAATTTTGAATATATGGGTGAAGATCCTTTTTTAGCTTCTAAAATGGTAATACCTTATATCCATGGTGTACAAGAAAATGGTGTAGCCGCATGTTTAAAACATTATGTATTAAATAATCAAGAGCAATGGAGAGATCATATTAATGTAAAAGTAAGTGATAGAGCATTATATGAGATTTACTTACCAGCTTTTAAGGCAGCTGTTGTAGAAGGTGGAGTGTGGTCTGTAATGGGTGCTTATAATCAATTTAGAGGACAACATACTACACATCATAAATTATTAAATAAAATTTTAAAAACAGATTGGGGATTTGATGGTGTCGTAATTTCTGATTGGGGCTCTACACATGATACAAAAGAAGCTGCACTTTATGGTTTAGATATGGAGATGGGAACAGGTACAGATGGGTTAACTTCAACTTCACTTAATGCATACGATAATTATTATTTAGCAGATCCTTTTTTACAAATGATAAAAAAAGGTGAAATTGAAGAAAGCATTGTAGATGAAAAAGTTCGAAGAATTTTACGTTTAATGTTTAGAACCAATATGAATAAAAATCGTGGATTTGGAAAAATTAATAATGATGAGCACCTTGAAGTTGCACGTGAAATTGCTGCTGAAGGGATTGTATTGTTAAAAAATGAAAATTCTTTTTTTCCAATAGATCCATCAAAAAAAATGACAATTGCAGTAATTGGAGAAAATGCAACTAGAAAAATGACTCTTGGTGGTGGGTCTTCAGAATTAAAAGCTAAAAATGAAATATCACCACTTAAAGGCTTGCAAGATCGTTATAAAAATGCAACTATTGTACATGCTTTAGGCTATGCTTCAGGACCTCCTGTATATGGTAGAGTAATTCCTTCAGAATTAGATGCTGAAGCTTTAAAAAATGAAGCTATTGAAGTTGCTAAAAATGCTGATGTTGTGCTCTTTTTTGGAGGACTAAATAAAAATTATCAACAAGATTGTGAAGGAGGAGATAGAATAGATTATGGATTACCTTTTGGACAAGAAGAATTGTTAGATGAATTAATTGAAGTTAATAAAAATATTGGAGTTGTTTTAGTAAGTGGTAATGCAGTTGCAATGCCTTGGTTGTCAAAGGTAAATGCGGTAATGCAAGGTTGGTACCTAGGAAGTGAAGCAGGAAATGCATTAGCTGATGTTATTAGCGGTGATGTAAATCCTTCAGGAAAATTACCTTTTTCTTTTCCAGTACATTTAACTGACAATTCTGCACATCATTTTGGTGAAATTTCATATCCTGGAAATGGTGAATATCAAGAATATAAAGAGGATATATTAGTTGGTTACAGATGGCACGATACTCAAAAAATTAAACCTCTTTTTGCCTTTGGATATGGTTTATCTTACACAAATTTTAATATTGATAATGTAAGTACAGATAAAAAAACATACACTTCTTCAGATATTATTAAAGTTACTTGTGATGTTTCTAATATTGGTGTCATTACTGGTTCTGAAGTTGTTCAGGTATATGTTGGTAAATCAAAATCAAAAGTAAAAAGAGCTGCGAAAGAACTTAAAGGTTTCGAAAAAATTGTAGTAAAAAATAATTCAACTGAAACTGTTGAAATTTCAATTGCTGTAGAAGATTTGGCTTATTATAATGAAACTATTTCAGATTGGAGTTTAGAAAAAGGTACTTATGAAATTTATGTCGGAAATGCATCGAACAATATTTCAAAAAAACTTAAAATAAGAATCAAATAAAAATAGAACTTTTAGAATAATGTTAATTCAAATTAGCCCATAAATTTTTATTGTTTAGGGGCTAATTTTTTTGTAATTTATAGCTTGTTTTTTAAATTTTTAAAGGTATTAGTAAGTAATTGTTATTTTGAGTGTAAATACGATTGTAGAATTAAAGTAGCACTAATTTCATCAATCAAGGCTTTATTTTGACGCTGTTTTTTTTTTAAACCGCTATCAATCATACTTTGAAAAGCCATTTTGGAAGTAAAGCGTTCGTCAATACGCTTTATCGGGATTTTTGGAAAAGTAGTACTTAGTTTTTTTATAAAGGGCTTTATAAATTGTTCACTTTCGCTGGCAGTATTATTCATTTGCTTTGGTTCACCAACAATAAATAATTCAACAGTTTCATTTTTTAAATACTCGGTTAAAAAAGAAAATAATTTATTAGTATTAACTGTTGTAAGTCCAGAAGCAATAATTTGAAGCTCGTCAGTTATTGCAATACCTGTTCTTTTTTCACCATAATCAAAAGCTAAAATACGTCCCAAAATAATAACAGAAATTTTAAAGTTGTGCAAATTTAGTCATTTTGAAAGATATACGTATTTTAATTTTATATTTGCGCTTTAACAAAACTAAAGGAATGGAAAAAATTAAAGAAATTATAGAAAATGCTTGGGAAGATAGAGCATTGTTAAAAGATGAAGCTACACAAAATACAATTAGGGAAGTTGTTGCTTTATTAGATGCAGGAACTTTAAGAGTTGCAGAACCAATAGATGGAGGATGGCAAGTAAACGAATGGGTGAAAAAAGCTGTTGTTTTGTATTTCCCAATTCAAAAAATGGAAACTATAGAAGTTGGTTGTTTTGAATACCATGATAAAATTCCATTAAAAACAGGTTATAAAGAAAAAGGAGTTCGTGTGGTTCCACATGCGGTTGCTCGTCATGGTTCATATATTTCTGCAGGTGCAATTTTAATGCCTAGTTATATTAATATTGGTGCTTATGTAGATGCAGGTACTATGGTAGATACTTGGGCAACAGTTGGTAGTTGTGCACAAATTGGTAAAAATGTACATTTAAGTGGTGGAGTAGGTATTGGTGGCGTTTTAGAGCCTTTACAAGCTGCTCCGGTAATTATTGAAGATGATGTTTTTGTTGGTTCGCGTTGTATTGTTGTTGAAGGTGTTCATGTAGAAAAAGAAGCTGTTTTAGGAGCAGGTGTTGTTTTAACAATGAGTACTAAAATTATAGATGTTACAGGCCCAGAACCAATTGAAATGAAGGGTAGAGTACCAGAACGTTCTGTAGTAATTCCAGGAAGTTATAAAAAACAATTTCCAGCGGGAGAATTTAACGTTCCTTGTGCTATGATTATTGGAAAACGTAAAGAAAGTACTAATAAAAAAACTTCTTTAAACGATGCGCTTCGTGAGAATGATGTAGCTGTTTAAAAATAATTCTAATATATTTTTATAAAAGCTGTTTTAATTTTTAAAAATTAAAACAGCTTTTTTTTATGAAAGATTCCTTCTTTCTAAGAAATGACAGATTATTTAAACTTCTTTTTTAATTAACTAATTTGAAAACACTATTTTTGTTTTACTATTATAATAAAATATGAAATTTTTACTTTATATATCATATGATTATGGTTTTCCAATAGTGAGACCATTACAAGAAGAAATCTTAAAAAGAGGTTATCAGGTTGCTTGGTTTGCAGAAATAGAAGAAAGTAAAAAAAAGTTGCTACCAACAGAAAACTTATTAAATACTGTTGATGAAGTTGTTGATTATAAGCCAGATGCAGTTTTAGTGGCAAGTAATGAAGTACCACATTTTTTTCCAGGTATAAAAGTGCAATTGTTTCATGGCTTTAGTGTAAATAAACGAAGTAAAGAGAAAGGACATTTTAGAATAAGAGGTTTTTTTGATTTGTATTGTACACAAGGACCTTCAACAACAAAAACGTTTAAAAAATTAGCTCGTAAACATAAAAATTTTAAAGTAGTTGAAACCGGTTGGTCTAAGGTAGATATTTTGTTTCCAATTGAAGATAATATCAAAAGACATAAACCCGTTATTTTTGTAGCTTCTACATTTACAGAACGTTTAAGTTTAGCACATAATGATAATGTTTTTAATGAAATAGTTAAACTTATTGAAAAAGAAAACTGGGATTGGATTGTTAATTTACATCCAAAAATGAATGAAGATATAGTACATAAGTTTCAAGAATTAGATACATATAAGAATGTTACTTTTATTCCTTTTTTAGAGGATTTAGCTCCATTAAAAAATGCAGATGTAATGTTAACCGATACATCTTCAATAATTACAGAATTTATTATTCAAAAAAAACCAGTAATTACATTTAATAATAGAAAGCCTAAAAAAAGCTTTATAAATGTTACTGAAGTCAGTAAAATTAAGCCTGCAATAGAAAAAGCAATAAAAAGACAAAAAAAATTAATCAAAAAAATAGAATCATTTGCATTAAAACAGCATCCATATTTTGATGGAAAATCGAGTAAAAGAGTTATTGATGCTGTAGAAGATTTTGTAAATAATAATGAGCAAGAATCATTAAAAAGCAAACCGCTTAATCTTATAAGAAAGTTTAAAATACGAAAGCGTTTAAAGTATTTTAAATTTTAATTTCTTATTATAGCAAAATGAAATTTAAAAAATCAACGTATAGACTTTTAAAAAATTTTAAATTTTTACCTAATAAAAGATTGCTAAAAATTAGATATAGATATTATACTGATGATAAGTTAAATCTAGAAAATCCTAAAAAATTTAATGAAAAAATTACTTGGTTAAAGTTGCATTTTCATGTGCCACTTTTAACGCAGTTGGCAGATAAATTTGCTGTTAGAGAATATGTGTCAAAAAAAATAGGCGATGTTTATTTAAATGAATTGTACAATGTTTATTATAGTGTAGATGCCATTGATTTTGATCAACTTCCAAATCAATTTGTGTTAAAAGGTGTACACGGTAGTAGTTTAAATATTATTGTAAAAGATAAAAGTAAATTAGATATTAAAAAAGCTAAAAAGACAATGCGAAAATGGATGAAGCATTGCCAATATAAAAAAGTAGGCTTAGAATGGGCTTATAAAAATATTGAACCAAAAATAATTGCTGAAAAATATTTAGAAGAAGAGGATAGAGAGGTACTTTTAGATTATAAGTTTTTTTGTTTTAACGGGAAGCCTAAATTTGTGCAAATTGATTTAGAGAGAGGGATTGAAGATTATAGGTGTTTTTATGATTTAGATTGGAAGAAACTACCATTTTCAACTGTTAAAAATACTTTTTTTGAAGGAGAAGTAGAGAAGCCTTCTAATTTTGATGAGATGATTAAATTGGCATATAATTTGTCTGAAAATCTTCCGTTTTCTCGTGTAGACTTTTATTCAATTAAAGGTAGAACGATTTTTGGAGAAATTACTTTTTATCCTGCTGATGGTAAAAAGAATTTTGTGCCTGATGAATATAATGAAATTATTGGAGATTATTTAAAATTACCAAAAATACCAGAAGAACATAAAATAATTACTGTTTTTTAAAGAACTGAAACTTTATATTTTTAAGCAGAAACTCCGTGCTTAATTAAGCCAAAAGGAGAATATATAATGTTGTATTTTCGTGTATATTTTCTAATATTATTATTTATTTCCCAACTTTTTTTGTTTTCATAACCTCGTGGATGGTCTAAATGCACTACAATTGCACTATATCGTAATTGTTTAGGTTTTATGCCGTAATTAACTAACCGTTCTCCTAATTCTCTATCTTGTCCACCATATTGCATGCGTTCATCAAAACCATTTACAGCAATTATATCTTTTTTCCAACCAGATGAATTATGGCCGTTCCAAGTTGCTTTTGTTGGTGTTAACGTGTTTAAAACACCTGCTTTTAATTTTTTTTCAGTTAGCTTATTATTTCTAAACGACTTTTTTAAACCATTTTTTTTAAGCCATTTAAGCTTAAAACAACTGCCAGATAAAATAGTTTCTTTGTCTATTAATTCTGATATGTTTTTAGATAATTTAAAATATCCGCCAGAAATAAAATACCCTTCTTTCTTTTTAGAATTATGAACTTCAACAAAATTGTATTTTGGTATGCAATCACCGTCAGACATAATTATATATGGGGCTTTGCATTCTAAAATAGCTTTATTTAATATTTTCGATTTCTGAAATCCGTTATCTTCTTGCCAAACGTGTGTTATTGGAAAGTTTGTAATTTTTTGAAAATTTTCAATCAATATTTTTGTGCTTTCTTTAGAACCATCATCGGCAATTACCAACTCAAAATTATTAAAAGTTTGGTTATGGTATCCCCATAAAACTTTTTGTAATAAATCTTCAGAATTGTAAGTGCTAATTATAACAGAAATCTCCATAAAAAATGTATTAATTGAAAATTAAAAATAGATATCTTTGCCTAAAATAATTTTAACTAATGTTAAAGAAATTTTTATGGGAATGTTAAATTTCTTAGTAATTGGTTTTATTAAAATATAAATTTTTTAAGTTATTAAAGCAACATGCAGTTAGAAATAAATAAGAGTGTTAAAATACTTCAGCAAAATAAAATTTTGTTATATCCAACAGATACTGTTTGGGGAATTGGATGTGATGCTACTTCTAACGAAGCTGTAAAAAAGGTGTTTAATATAAAAAATCGCTCAGAGAGTAAAAGCTTAATAATTTTGGTAGATAGTATTAACATGTTACAGCAATATGTGCCAACTATTTCAAATAAAATTATTGAATTATTGGCTGAGACATCCAAACCAACTACAATTATTTATAACAATCCTATTGGTTTAGCAACAAATGTAGTTGCAGATGATGCAACTGTAGCAATTAGAATTCCAGAAAATAAGTTTTGTAAACACTTAATTTCAGCGTTTGGAAAACCCATAGTTTCTACATCTGCAAATGTGAGTGGAAATGCTACACCTAAAAGTTTTAAAGAAATAGAGCAGTCAATTTTGGATAGCGTGGACTATATTGTAAATTTGCAGCGCGAAGAAGTAAACGAAAAGTCTTCAACTATTTTAAAAGTTGTAGCTAATGGAGATATAATTGTACTTCGTAAATAATTTAAAAATATAAAGTTTACGTCATTCTGAATTTGTTTCAGAATTTTATTTTACAAGTAATTATTTATTGTAATACCCTGAAATTAATTTAGGTTGGCGTTTATATACTTTGTTAATTTAATACAATAATTATAAAAATTAAAACAAAAATATAGTCAAATTAATTTATGCCTAATAATAACACATACAAAGATGCTTTAATGCATCCAATATTTGAATATATTTCAAGAGCTTCAAAAAAAATACAATTAGATTCTTACGTTATAGGTGGTTTTGTTCGCGATTATTTTTTAAAAAGAGGAGCTCCAAAAGACATTGATATTGTAGCCGTTGGTAGCGGAATAGAATTGGCACAAGAAGTAGCTAATTTATTACCAAATAAACCAAAAGTTCAGGTTTTTAAAACCTATGGAACCGCAATGTTGCGTTATAATGATGTTGAAATTGAATTTGTTGGAGCTAGAAAAGAATCTTATAATGAAGCCAGTAGAAATCCTGTTGTTGAAGATGGAACTTTACAAGACGATCAAAATAGAAGAGATTTTACAATAAATGCATTGGCTTTAAGTTTAAATGAAACCAATTATGGCGTTTTATTAGATCCTTTTAACGGAATGACGGATTTAGAGTCTAAGATAATTAAAACACCTTTAAATCCAGATATTACTTATTCAGATGATCCTTTAAGGATGATGCGTGCAATTCGTTTTGCTTCACAATTAAATTTTGTTATTGAAGCCGAATCTTTAAATGCTATTACTAGAAATGCTGAACGGTTAGACATAATTACTAGAGAACGTATTATTGATGAGTTTAATAAAATAATGCTTTCTAAAAAGCCATCAGTAGGAATTTTATTGTTGCATAAAACTAAATTACTGCATAGATTTTTACCTGAAGTAACAAATTTACAAGGTGTAGATGAAATTGAAGGTCAAAAACATAAAGACAATTTTTACCATACTTTAGAAGTAGTTGATAATATTTC
The DNA here is from genome assembly GCF_022429565.1 of Lutibacter sp. A64. Lineage (NCBI taxonomy): Bacteria > Pseudomonadati > Bacteroidota > Flavobacteriia > Flavobacteriales > Flavobacteriaceae > Lutibacter > Lutibacter sp. A64. The sequence goes on along the minus strand of NZ_CP092487.1, from coordinate 1,248,692 downwards.
TGAAAACACAGATGATTTATGGTTGCGTTGGGCAGCTTTATTACACGATATAGGAAAAGCGCCTACTAAAAAGTTTGATAAAAATATAGGTTGGACTTTTCATTCTCACGAATTTGTAGGTTCTAAAATGGTCTATAAATTATTTAAACGCTTAAAAATGCCTTTAAATAATAAAATGAAGTTTGTTCAGAAAATGGTGTATTTAAGTTCTAGACCTATTGTTTTAGCAACTGATGTAACTGATTCTGCCGTTAGGCGTTTAATTTTTGATACCGGTGAAGATATTGATAGTTTAATGACGCTTTGTGAAGCTGATATCACAACTAAAAATCCAACTAAATTTAAACGTTACCATAATAATTTTAAAATGGTTCGCGAAAAAATTAAGGAAGTTGAAGCACGAGATCACGTACGTAAATTTCAACCTCCAATTTCTGGTGAGTTAATAATGGAAACCTTTAATTTAAAACCTTGTAGAGAAATTGGGCAAATTAAAGATGCTATAAAAGAAGCTATTTTAGATGGTAAAATTGCAAACGATTACGATGAAGCTTACGCTTTTATGCTGCAAAGAGCTGAAAAATTAGGACTTAAAATTAGTTAAAACTTCTATTGTATTTAATATCAAATAAAAATACAAACTAATAAAATAAATGAAAGACTTGGAATCTGTTTTTGATGAAACTTATAAAATAAATAGTATAAATATAAATACAAATAAAAAATTAGGCTTATTTGGTTTGTTGCAAATACTGCAAGATATTGCTAGTGAACATGCATTAAAACTAGGTTTTGGTTACGAAAGTTCGATGGAAAAAGGTTTTTTTTGGGTGCTAACCAGACAAAAATTACAAATAGATACTTGGCCAAGCTTAGATGATACCATAACTATTAAAACTTGGACAAAACCAGTTATTGATTTTTATGCAATTCGTGAATATGAAATATTTTTAAATAATGAAAAAATAGGAGCATGTTCAACAAGTTGGATGATTTTAGATAGTAAAACCAGAAGGCCTAAAAAAATAGAAAATACTGAAAGTTTATTTAAACCTAGAAAAGATTATTCATTAGATTTTTTAGCAGAAAAAATTAACCTTCCTAAAGAAATAGGGGCTACAAAAACATTTGAAGTTAGAAATAGTGACTTAGACATGAATAATCATGTAAATAATGTAAAATATACACAGTGGGTACTTGATTCAATACCGTTTACTTATCATAAATTATTTAAGGTTAAAGAGTATGAAATTAATTTTTCTGCAGAAACTTTTTTAGATGATAAAATAGAGATTCATAGTAATATAAACAACCCAGAATCAAATATTAATCATGAATTGTTTTTTAAAGGCAATAGGTTAAAAGATTCTAAAGTAGTTTTTACGGCAAGAATGCTTACTCAATAAAATTTATTATAAAAAAAAGTAGCGTTTTAAACGCTACTTTTTTTAATTAGTATTAATTAATTTTAATCTTATCTATTAAATCTTCCAGTAATATTTCCATCTAAAATACCTAATACTTCATCTACAGACGAAAAGTTTACATCACCTTCATAGGTGTGTTTTAGCGCACTTGCTGCACTTGCAAATTCCATAGATTTAATATCGTCATAATGTTGTAAACCATAAATTAATCCAGCAGCAAAAGCATCTCCAGTTCCAATTCTATCAATAATATGTGTAATATCTAAATCTTTGGTTTCTCTAAACTCTTTACCATTCCACATTCTAGCTCTAATTTTATTCCAAGAAGAGTTTACAGCGGTTCTAATTTTATCAAATACTTTTTCAATAGAAGGAAATTTAAGCATTAATTGTTTACTTGCTTCAATAAAATCTTCATTAGAATATCCAAAATTAGTACCTAATACTTCATTAATTTCATTAATACCACCAATAAATATTGTTGAATAACTTAATAAATCTGATAAAGCATCTTTGGCATTTACACCATAATTCCATAAACCTTTTCTGTACGTTGGGTCTGCAGAAATAGTTAAACCTTTCTTTTTTGCTAAAATTAAACCATCTTTTAAAGTTTCGTAACCACCTTTGCAAAGGGCAGGAGTTATGCCTGTCCAATGAAACCATTTACCACCTTCTAAAGATGTTTCCCAGTTAACCATATTCGGTTGAATTTCTGAGAAGGAAGAATGCGAACGATTGTAAGAAATTGTGCTAGGTCGCATAACTGCACCAACCTCTAAAAAGTAAACACCTAACGGACGCTTAGATCTAACAATAGCAGAGGTGTCCACTCCAAATTTTCGTAAATAAGAAATGGCAGTTTCACCTACAAAATCTTCTGAAATGCAAGTAATATGTTTTACATCACCTCCAAAAATTGCAATTGAAATACCAACATTTACCTCGGTTCCACCAAAATAAAATTCTAAAAAATCGGCTTGAATAAATTTTTTGTTTCCAATTGGAGATAAACGCATTAAAACCTCTCCAAATGTTATAATTTGACTCATAATTTTAGTTGTTTATGTAAAGTTACAAATTGAACTAAAATTAGCCTAACAAATATTAAAATACAAACTGAATAACAAGATTTGTTAAATTTTGGAAACTAAAAATATAAAACTAAAGTGTTTGCATAGTAACCAACTTAAAATACTCACCTTTTTGGACTAATAATTCATCGTGTTTGCCTTGTTCTACAATTTTTCCTTTTTTAAGCACTAAAATTAAATCTGCTTTTTGAATTGTAGATAAACGATGTGCAATTACTAATGATGTTCTATTTTCCATCATTTTGTCCAATGCTTTTTGTACCAATTGTTCACTTTCGGTATCAAGTGCAGAAGTGGCTTCATCTAAAACCATTATTGGTGGATTTTTAAGTACTGCACGTGCTATGCTTAAACGTTGTTTTTGTCCACCAGAAAGAGTATTTCCACTATCACCAATATTGGTTTCGTATTGCAATGGTAAATCTTTAATAAACTCGTGTGCATTTGCAATGTTTGCCGCGTCTTCTACTTCTTGTAAAGTAGCGTTTTCAACACCTAAGCTAATATTATTTTTAACAGTATCGTTAAATAAAATAGATTCTTGAGTTACAATTCCCATTAAATCTCTTAATGATTTTTGAGAAAGATCTCTAATATCAACACCGTCAATTTTTATAGCACCTTTATTTACATCGTAGAAACGTGTTATTAAATTTGCTAAGGTAGATTTTCCACTTCCAGATTGTCCTACCAATGCAACAGTTTGCCCTTTTTTAATTTTTACAGAAAAATCTTTTAAAACATATTCATCTAAGTATTTAAAAGAAATATTTTCGAATGAAATTTCTGTATTAAAGTTATTTTTAATTTGTGCGTTAGGTTTGTCTACAATGGTATTTTTAGTTTCTAAAATATCAATAATACGTTCTGCGGATGCATTTCCTTTTTGAATGCTATAAAAAGCTGTTGAAATAGCTTTTGCAGGGTTTAATACTAAATAAAACAGACCGATATAACCAAAGAATTCTTGAGGTTGCATATCGCTATTATCGCCTAAAACCAATTTCCCACCAAACCATAAAATTGCAATTATAGTTGCTGATCCTAAAAATTCACTCATTGGAGAAGCTAATGTTTTACGTTGAATAACGCTGGTCATTAAATCTCTAAATTTTGTTGTAGAATTATTAAATTTATGTTCAATTTTAGTTTCAGCATTAAAACCTTTTATAACACGTAAACCAGTTAAAGTTTCTTCCATAAAAGATAAAAACGTACCTGTTTCTTGTTGTGCAAGCAAAGATTTTGCTTTTAACTTTTTACTAATTGCTGAAATTATAAATCCAGAAACTGGTAATAAAATAAAAACAAATAATGTTAATTTTGCACTAATTGCAAACATTGAAATTAATGTTAAAATAATGGTTAAAGGTTCACGTACAATGGTTTCTAATGAAGTTAAAAAAGAATTTTCAACTTCTTGAACATCAGAGGTCATACGAGCAATAATATCTCCTTTTTTCTTTTCTGAAAAGTAGGAGAGTGGTAATCCAATAATTTTATGATACAAGCTATCTCGTAAATCTTTAACTACACCATTTCTTAAAAAGGCTAAAACAAAAGAAGCTAAATATCTGAATAGATTTTTAAAGAAAAATAAACTGAAAGATAAAATACAGATAAAAAGTAACGCTTTATCAATTCCACCATTTTCCATTAATTCGGTGACTTTATAATTTAAAGAACTAGAAACAAAATCGTATATGCTAGCAATACCAGTATATACAGGTTTTGTATAGGTTTTTTCTTCTTTTCCAAATAAAATACCGAGTACAGGAATAAATCCTAAGACAGAAAGTACATTAAATAATGCATACAAAATATTGAAAACAATATTTAAGTATGCATATTTAAGGTATGGTTTTGCGTATTTTAATATCTTTTTGAAATAATTCATTAAGATAGTTTCATTTCAGTAATTATACGTTGAATTTTTGCATCTAATTCAGCTTCAACTTTTTTAGCATTTTCAATACTTTCTAGTGGTGCTTTTACACTAAAATAGAATTTAATTTTAGGTTCTGTTCCACTTGGTCTTGCCGCAATTTTAGTTCCTTCAACAGTTTCATAAATTAATACATTAGATTTTGGAATTTCAATTGCTTCAACAGTATTAGTAATTAGGTTTGTTTTGGTAGAAGCTTCATAGTCGTATAAATATTTTACTTTAGAACCATCAATTTCAGTTACAGGGTTTTCGCGTAAATCAACCATCATTTGTGCAATTTGTTGTGCACCATCCATTCCTTTTCTAACCAAAGCAATTAAGTGTTCTTTATAGAAATTATTATCTACATAAATTTGTAATAATTCTTTGTATATAGAGCTTCCATTAGCTTTTGCATTTGCAGCAATTTCACAAGCTAATAGTGTAGAAGAAACAGCATCTTTATCACGTACAAAATCTCCTATCATATAACCAAAACTTTCTTCACCACCTCCAATAAAATCAAGAGTACCTTCTGCATCACGAATCATTTTGGCAATCCATTTAAAACCTGTTAAGCTAACTTTAGATTTTACGTCATATTTTTCGGCTATTTCAGCAACCAAATTAGTTGAAACTATAGTAGAACCTACAAATTGTTTTCCATTTAATTTACCGGCTTCTTTCCATTTTTTAATTAAGAAATCGGTCATTAAACACATAGTTTGGTTACCGTTTAATAATTTCATATTACCATCTAAATCTCTAACAGCAATACCTAATCTATCACAATCTGGATCTGTACCAATAACAATATCAGCATTAATTTTATTTGCTAATTCTGTAGCCATTTTTAAAGCTTCAGGCTCTTCTGGATTTGGAGAAACTACTGTAGGAAAATCTCCATTTGGTTCGCGTTGTTCTTCAACAATATGTACATCTGTATATCCAGCTTTTTCAAAAGCATTTGGAACAGCTGTAATAGAGGTTCCGTGTAATGAAGTAAATACAATTTTTAAATCATCTTTACCTGCAGTATTAAAGGTTCCATTTTTTACTGAAGCATCAATAAAAGCATTGTCTACTTTTTCGCCAATAACTTCAATTAAATCTTCTTTTGCATCGAATTTTATTTCAGAAAAATCTAAACTATTTACTTTTTCAATTATTTTATAATCGTGTGGTGGTACTATTTGACCTCCGTCTGACCAATAAACTTTATATCCGTTGTATTCAGGTGGATTATGAGATGCGGTTAATACAATTCCTGCATCACAATCTAAATGACGAACAGCAAATGAGAGTTCTGGAGTTGGTCTTAAGGCTTCAAATAAAAATACTTTTATTCCGTTTGCAGAAAATACATCTGCAACAATTTTAGCAAATTTTTGACTGTTATGACGGCAGTCAAAAGCAATAACAACTTTAAGTTGTTTATTTGGTAGTGTTTCAATTAAATAGTTAGATAAACCTTGTGTAGCTTTACCTAAAGTATATTTGTTAATTCGGTTGGTACCTGCGCCCATTATACCACGCATACCACCAGTACCAAATTCCATATCTTTATAAAACCTATCAGCTAATTGATCTTGATTGTTATCAATTAAAAGTTGAATTTCGTTTTTAGTTTCATCATCAAAAGTGTCTGTTAGCCAAAGAGAGGCTTTTTCTAAGATTGTAGTCATAATAATTATTGTCAAATTTTAATACAAAAATACTGTTATTAGTTGTAAATAAATAGTGCTTTTTACTAAAACGTTATATATTGATTTTGGTTGAGATTAAATACCTTTTTGTATCGGTTTTTGTGCGAAGCATTAGTTCACCAATAAAACCAGCTAAAAATAATTGTGTTCCAATTATCATAGTTACTAATGCAATATAAAATTGTGGTCTTTCGGTAATTAATCTGCCAGTTGGATTGAGAAATAGTTTGTCAATTCCTAAATAAAAAGCAAATGTACAACCTATTATAAACATGATAGTGCCTAAAAATCCGAACAAATGCATAGGTCTTTTGCCAAAAGTAGATAAAAACCAAATAGTAATTAAATCTAAAAAACCATTAATAAAACGTTCTATGCCAAATTTAGTTACACCATATTTACGTGCTTGGTGGGCAACAACTTTTTCATCAATTTTAGTATATCCAGCGTTTTTTGCAAGTACTGGAATGTAACGGTGCATTTCACCATTAACATCTATATTTTTAATAACCTCTTTTTTATAAGCTTTTAATCCGCAATTAAAATCGTGTAATTTTAAGCCTGAAGTTTTTCTGGCAGCGGCATTAAATAATTTTGAAGGAATATTTTTTCTTATTTTAGAATCGTAGCGTTTCTTTTTCCAGCCCGAAATTAAGTCGAAACCATCTTTAGTAATAAGATTGTACAATTCTGGAATTTCATCTGGACTGTCTTGTAAATCGGCATCCATTGTAATTACAACATCGCCTATTACTTCTTTAAAACCCGCATTTAAAGCTTGAGATTTTCCATAATTTTTTTGAAAACGTATGCCTTTTACAGCTGTGTTTTTTTTTGAAAGATTTTCGATTACTTCCCAAGAAGTATCTGTACTACCATCATCAATAAAAAGAATCTCATAAGAATAGCGATTGGATTGCATAACTTTTACAATCCAATCGTGTAATTCATTTAAAGATTCTTCTTCATTAAGTAGTGGAATAACTACTGATATATTCATTTATTTTTTATTTTTAATCTTCTACAGTTCTTTTTAGAATTAAACCTTCAATAAGTGAAATTATAAAACCAAAGAATAAACTACCAATAATTCCCATTGCAGCTCCAATTAAAGGACTAGACATTTTTTCTTGCATTCCAATGGCAACTTCTAGTTGTTCATCTGTCATATTTGGATTTTGTTCTAGCATTTTTTCTTGACCAACTTTCATCATATTTTCTATAAAGTCTGGTTCAATAAAATTGATGAAAATTTGATTGTAAATTACAGATATAATTGCTCCTATTAATGTAATTCCTAATCCAATTTTTAATGCATCACTTAGACTTAAAATATTGTTATTTCCATTTTTATAGTTTTTTAATCCCATAAAAATTACTACTGCCATTATTACAAAGCTTGCAACCATTACTCCAAATCCTTGGTCGTAAATTTTACCCATAGCATAAATTGCAACTGATAGAATTACTGAAACTACACCTAATATTAGTCCGTAGTTTAGCATAACTTGTGTTGATGATGTTGATTTTTGGTTTTCCATAATTGATTTGTTAAGTTTTAGAGAAACAAATATACTAAATACACTTTTAGTATAACTTGTTTTAATTAATATTAGTTTTTGTTTTTAATAATTAATTAGTAATCAGAAATTTAAAAATGTTACATAAAATTATGAAAAAAATCGTTGTTTAAACTAAAAAATGATTGTATTTTTGCCCCGGGCAAGTCCTACACAACCAGCTCCCTTTGAATCCTCCAGGGCGGGAACGCAGCAAAGGTATTAGGTCGTAGCGGTGTGATGTAGGTAGCTTGCCTTTTTTTATTCTCTTTTTTTCCTACTCATTATCCTTTTAATTTCTTACTAACTTTCAATTAGCTTATAAATAATGTACTTTTGAACTTTGTTTAAAGTAATTTTTTAATCTTTCAATTTTTAATTATTTAATGAATAAAGTTGTTTTAATTACTGGAGGTTCTTCAGGAATCGGAAAATCTGTTGGAGAAATTTTATCAGAAAAAGGATTTATTGTTTATGGAACAAGTAGAAATCCCCAAAAAATAACGGATCATCCATTTAAATTGGTGGCTTTAGATGTTACAAATGTTGAAACTATTACAACTGCAGTAACTGAAGTTATAACAAAAGAAGGTAAGTTAGATGTGTTAATTAATAATGCTGGTATGGGAATTACCGGTCCTATTGAAGAAACACCTACAGATGAAATGCGCAAGGTATTTAATACAAATTTGTTTGGAGCAATTGATGTAATGAAAGCGGTTTTACCACAAATGAGAACACAAAAAAGAGGTTTAATTATAAATGTTACGTCTATTGCTGGTTATATGGGCTTACCATATAGAGGCATTTATTCTGCAACTAAAGGTGCTTTAGAAATTGTTACTGAAGCTATTAGAATGGAAGTTAAAACTTTTGGAATACAAGTAACTAATGTGGCTCCAGGTGATTTTGCTACAAACATTGCCTCTGGAAGGTACCATACACCTGTTTTTGAAAATTCACCTTATAAAAAATCGTATAAAGAAAATTTAGATTTAATGGATGCGCATGTAGATAGCGGTGGTGATCCTTTAGAAATGGCTACAGCAATTTATAAAATTATAAAAACTCCAAAACCTAGAATACATTATAAAGTTGGAGATTTTCTACAAAAGTTTTCTATTGTATTAAAAAGAATACTACCAGATAAGATGTACGAGAAAATGTTAATGAATCATTATAACTTAAAAAATTGAAAGTAAGCTTTGTGTATTTTGATGAAATTACGTCAATTCGATTAAATTTTATGTTTTTTTGTTTAAAATTAGTATCTTGAATAGTGGTTTTAACTATAGATAAAGGTTTTATATACAATTTTTCTCAGTTTCTTTTTGAAAAACCATTCGAACAGATTTATATTAAACTTTTAGTTTAAAAAGCATAATGGTAAGTAGTATGTTTTTACTTCTATTTGTGTAGAAAAGCTTCAAAATTAGATTTTTACTATAATTAACTATAACAGTTTTATACATTTCCACATTATAAACTATATTTGTAATCTAAATTTAAATAAATTATAATGAAATTTTTTATAGATACAGCAAACTTAGAGCAAATTAAAGAAGCACAAGCTTTAGGAGTTTTAGATGGAGTTACAACAAACCCATCATTAATGGCAAAAGAAGGAATTACTGGAGCAGATAACATTTTAAAGCATTATGTGGCTATTTGTAATATTGTTGATGGCGATGTTAGTGCAGAAGTAATTGCTACTGATTTTGCTGGGATGGTTAAAGAAGGTGAGGCTTTGGCTGCTTTACACCCTCAAATTGTAGTAAAGTTACCTATGATAGCTGATGGAGTAAAAGCATGTAAATATTTTTCAGATAAAGGAATTAAAACAAATGTAACCTTAGTTTTTTCTGCTGGTCAAGCTTTATTGGCTGCAAAAGCTGGTGCAACTTATGTTTCTCCATTTATTGGTCGTTTAGACGATATTTCTACAGATGGATTGAATTTGATTTCTGAAATAAGACATATTTATGATAATTATGATTTTGGAACTCAAATTTTAGCTGCATCTGTTCGTCATACAATGCATATTATAGATTGTGCAAAATTAGGATCTGATGTAATGACAGGACCTTTAAGTGCAATAAAAGGTTTATTAAAACACCCTTTAACAGATAGTGGATTGGCGCAATTTTTAGCTGATTATCAAAAAGGAAACTAATATAATTAAGAATTAAATAACACTATATAAACCTAACAGGTTTTAAAAATCTGTTAGGTTTTTTGTTCTATACTTTAACCAACTAGTGCACGTTTTTAACGAGTGTTATTGTTTTTTTCTTCTATATTTTTTCTTTTAAAACTTTAATTTCATCACGCAATTGAGCAGCAACAATAAAATCCAATGCTTTTGCGGCAGTTTCCATTTGTTTGCGTTTTTCTCGAATGCGTTTTTCAATTTCTGTTTTAGATAAATAATTCAATTCTTCTTCGGCGGCCATAGAAGTAGCATTATCATAATGGTAAGAAGAATTTGTGTTTTTTGCTAAAGTATTTTCAATACTTTTTTTAATTTGTGTAGGCGTTATATTGTGTTTTGTATTGTAATTAATTTGTTTTTCGCGTCGTCTAGCGGTTTCGTCAATAGTTTGTTGCATACTTTTGGTAATTTTGTCAGCATACATAATTGCTTTTCCTTCAACATTACGGGCAGCTCTACCAATGGTTTGTGTTAAAGAACGGTGCGATCGTAAAAAACCTTCTTTGTCTGCATCTAAAATTGCAACTAAAGAAACTTCTGGTAAATCCAATCCTTCACGTAAAAGGTTTACACCAATTAATACATCGAACAATCCTTTTCGTAAATCTTGCATAATTTCTACACGTTCTAGCGTATCAACATCTGAATGGATATAACGGCAACGCACCTGAATTCTAGTTAAGTATTTTGCTAATTCTTCAGCCATACGTTTGGTTAAAGTGGTTACCAAAGTTCGCTCATCTTTTTCAACTCTAATTTGAATTTCTTCTATTAAATCGTCTATTTGATTGATACTTGGACGTATTTCAATTTCGGGATCTAGTAAACCAGTAGGTCTAATAATTTGTTCTACAAAAACTCCTTCTGTTTTTTGTAATTCATAATCTGCAGGTGTGGCACTAACAAAAATAACTTGATTTTGAATTGCTTCAAATTCATCAAATTTTAAAGGTCTGTTGTCCATTGCTGCTGGTAATCTAAATCCATATTCTACAAGATTTACTTTTCTAGATCTATCGCCACCATACATTGCATGTACTTGCGGAACTGTAACGTGACTTTCATCAATAACCATCAAATAATCGTTAGGAAAATAATCTAATAAACAGAACGGTCTTGTTCCTGGATCTCTTCCATCTAAATAACGAGAATAATTCTCAATTCCACTACAATAACCCAATTCACGAATCATTTCTAGGTCAAATTCTGTACGTTCTTTTAAGCGTTTTGCTTCCAAAGGCTTCCCAATTTCATTAAAATAATCGTACTGTTTCATTAAATCTTCTTGTATAGCGTGAATTGCATTTTGTAACACATCTGGAGAAGTAACAAATAAGTTGGCAGGATAAATTGTAAGCTGTTCAAATTTTTCAACTACCGAATTACTGGACATATCAAAACTTTCAATTTCTTCAATTTCATCACCAAAAAAGTGAATTCTATAGGCATGTTCTCCATAAGAAGGATATACAGTTATCGTATCTCCTTTCACTTTAAAAGTTCCACTGCTAATTTCGGTTTCAGTTCTAGAATATAAACTAGTAACTAATAATTGTAAAAATTTAGTACGTGGTATTTCTTGGTCGACTTTAATTGTAATAATATTTTTTTTGAATTCTACAGGATTTCCAATACCGTAAATACACGAAACTGAGGCAATAATTATTACATCACGTCTTCCAGAAAGTAGGGCAGAGGAGGCACTAATTCTAAGTTTTTCAATATCTTCGTTTATAGATAAATCTTTTTCTATATAAGTACCTGTTGTAGGTAAAAAGGCTTCAGGTTGGTAATAATCGTAATAAGAAACAAAATATTCAACGGAGTTGTTAGGGAAAAACTGCTTAAATTCTGAATATAACTGAGCTGCTAAGGTTTTATTATGAGCCAAAACCAATGTAGGTTTTTGAACTTTTTCTATTAAATTGGCTACAGTAAATGTCTTTCCAGAACCTGTAACACCTAACAATGTTTGAAATTTTTCACCAGATTCTACACCTGCAACAAGTTGTTTTATAGCTTCAGGCTGATCTCCAGTTGGTTTAAATTTTGATTCTAATTTTAATTGCATAGCACAAAAATAAGCTAATTTTTATGGTTTTCGTAGTTCGTTTTATTTGGATTTTTTTATTGTTAATAATTATCTTAATAACATATTTTAAAAATTAGTTTTTCAACATATTTCTTGATTAATTTTAACCTAGAATTTGGTTCTGTTATGCCTCAACGGTGTATTTGATTAAAAGGGAATCAGGTGAAATACCTGAACTGTTCCCGCAGCTGTAAGTTCAATTAGGGTTTTACACTCTTTGTCACTGTTTTAACTAAAATGGGAAGACGTAAAACTAGAACAAGTCAGAAGACCTACCAATCTCAGTTTAATGTCAAGCTTTCGGGAGAAAAGTGAATGGCATAGAATATTCTTTTTTTGAATAATCTTAGCTTTTGGCAATTTATTAACCAATCTGTAAATGATTAATTTTTTATTATTACGGATATAACTTGATAATAGTGAATTATTCGAGCATTCAAATAGTATTACAAGAAGTACCTGGAGAAATTAGTATTTGCTTTAGTATTTGCGGCTGTAATTTGTTTTGTAAAGGCTGTCATTCTCCTATATTATGGAAAGATAGCAATGGGAAGCAGCTTACAGAAACAGTTTTTAAGAATACGCTTAAAAATTATAAAGGGTTAGCCAGTTGTGTATTGTTTATGGGAGGAGAATGGCATAAAAATACATTGATTAATTACCTTAATTATGCCAAGAATGAAGGCTATAAAACCTGTCTTTATACTGGAAAAGAACAAGTAGATGAAAATATACTAAAACACTTAAGCTTTATAAAAACAGGTAAGTGGATTCAAGAATTAGGTGGTTTAGATGCACCAACAACCAATCAGAAATTTAAAGAAGTACAATCAAATAAATTATTAAATCATTTATTTCAAAAATAATAAGTTATGATAAGATTAACCGAGCAACAAGTAACTAAAAAAATTAACTTTATTAGTAATTATATCAATGCTAATAATGCAGCTGATGGTTCTAAAATGGATGCAAATGCAAATGTATCTTCAAAAAATATTGCCACTATGGAAGCTGAATTAAATAAAGATATTAATATTCAGATAAATAGGCAATTGGTGAAAAATAAAATAGAACAGCTTTTTGGTAGGGATTTATCTAACGAATATATTCGACAAATAGAATCGCACGAAATATATGTGCACGATGAAACTTCACTAAAACCTTATTGTACTTCTATAAGTATGTATCCTTTTTTGTTTGATGGATTGACAAAATTGGGAGGAGAAAGTAAAGCTCCGCAACATTTAGAGAGTTATTGTGGTGAATTTGTCAATCTTGTTTTTGCTGTCAGTTCTCAATTTGCTGGTGCGTTAGCAACAGTTGAGTTTTTATTGTATTTCGATTATTTTGCTAGAAAAGACTTTGGAAATGATTATTTAACTACAAACACCAAAACAGTTTCAAATCATTTACAACATGCTGTTTATGCTATTAATCAACCTGCGGCAGCAAGAGGCTATCAGTCTGTTTTTTGGAATGTTTCTCTATACGATGAAAAATATTTTGATAGTTTATTTGGCGAATTTGTGTTTCCTGATATGAGTAAACCACAATGGGAGAGTTTAAAAAAATTACAGCAATTTTTTATGAAATGGTTTAATACCGAAAGAGAAAAGGCGGTATTAACTTTTCCAGTTGTTACAGCTGCAATGTTGGTAAAAGATGGAAAACCTGTTGATTCTGAATTTGCTGAAATGTGTGCAACAGAATTAAGTGAAGGAAATTCGTTTTTTATTTACCAATCTAAAAGTGCCGATAGTTTAGCATCTTGCTGTAGATTAAGAAATGAAATTAGCAATAATACTTTTAGTTATTCACTTGGTGCAGGTGGTGTTTCAACAGGTTCTATAAATGTTATTACTTTAAATATGAGTCGTTTAATTCAAAAAGGGAATAATCTTAAAACTGAAATTACTAAAATTCAGAAATACCAGGTAGCTTATAGAAGTCTAATTGAAGAATATAAAAATGCAGGAATGCTTCCTGTTTATGATGCTGGATTTATTTCTTTAGATAAGCAATTTTTAACCATTGGTATCAACGGAATGGTTGAGGCAGCTGAAAGTCAAGGAATAAAAGTTTCAAACAGTATGGCATATAAAGAATTTGTTTCAAAACATCTTAAAATAATTTATGACGCTAATAAAGAAGCAAAGAAAACTTATGGTTTTATGTTTAATACCGAATTTGTACCAGCTGAAAATTTAGGTGTTAAAAATGCAAAATGGGACAAAGAAGATGGTTTGTTTGTACCTCGTGATTGTTACAATTCTTATTTTTATTCTGTTGAAGATACTTCAATAAATACCTTGGATAAAATTATACTTCACGGAAAAGAAATAATTAAATATTTAGATGGTGGTTCTGCGCTTCATTTAAATTTAGAAGAAGCACCAAATAAAGAAGGATTTTTAAAATTAATTAATGCAACAGCTTTGGCAGGATGTAATTATTTTTGTTTTAACATAAAAATTACTATTTGTAACGATTGTGAAACTATTGATAAAAAAACGCTTCAAAAATGCAGTAAATGTGGTTCTAAAAATATTGATTATGGTACCAGAGTAATTGGGTATTTAAAACGTGTTTCTAATTTTAGTTCTGCAAGACAACAAGAACATGAGTTAAGATTTTATCATACTGAAAACACAACCAATAGTAATTTAAAATTGCAAAATTCAAGAATAGAAAAATTAAAAATGTTTAAACAAAATAAAAAAGATGAATTTATAACAACTAAACATTAGTGTAAATGTGTAGTTTATTTTCTAATGAGGCTAAAATGACCATTTTTTATTCTTGTATTGCCGTCTTTATCTGTTAATTCTACAGAAAACCAATAATCTGTAGAAGGTAAATATTGACCGTTTAATGTTCCATCCCAACCATTTCCGTTGGGATTTAACGAGGTAATTATTTTTCCAAATCTATCAAAAATATAAATGTTAGAAGTTGGATAGAAGTCGTTGTTTGCACCCAAAACTTTCCAAGTATCGTTATAACCATCACCATTTGGGGTAAAGAATCTAGGAAATCCAATTACTGAAACCTCGATAGAGGTAAATCCACAGCCATTTATATCTCTAGTATATATTGTATGTATTCCAGCAGAAACATTATCAAAATAAGGCTCATCTTGATAATCTCCATTATAGCTATTTAGAGCAAACTCATAAGTTCCAATACCTAAATTAGTTGTATCTATAGTAATAGTGTTATTGTCAGAATCATCTAAAATAGTTATGTCTTTAGTATATAAAACAGGAATATTAGACTCTTTTACATTAAATAAACTAAAACCTCCACAGCTATTATTTTTATAATCTCTAAAAACTTTCACTTCATATAAACCTTCTTTTTCAGCAAAATAAATAGGGTTTGTAGCATTAGTTATTGGTGAATTATTAAAATACCATTGATAGTTATCTCCGTTTACATAGGTATCTACATTGAGTTCAACGCTGTACGTTTTTGGAGAGTCTTCAATAGTTCCTATGCATAAAATAACATCTTCAATTACACTATTTGGTAAAGGTATTTTATTAATGATAATGTTAAATTTCCCTGCTGAAATACAATTGTTGTTTTCTTTATTAGAAATTCTTACAAAAATTTCGCTATCCGGATAATCTTCTATTCCTGATAATTGATTGATTTGTAGTTGAAGGTCGTTTGTATTATTATAAAACTCTACGGTTGTTTCAAATTCATAATCAATATATAAATTATTTATGGCAGTTCTTTTTTCTTCAAAATTAAAAGACGCAACGCCACTACCAATACTAGTTTCAGTACCAATTCCTAAATCATTTTCACAAAGATAGACATCGGTATAATTTTCTAAAGTAGGAGTTTCATAAACATTTAATTCCATCTCGCCAAGTGTAAAACAATTTGTATTTTTATTTGTTATTTTTAAAATTAGGTTTTCATTTGTAGTTGAATTATATGCTGAAGGATTTAAAATTGGATTGTTATTTTTAAAATCGTTTTCTGAAGCAAAAAATTGAACTTCTAAATCAGTATTATTATTGGTGATTTCTGATAGTTTAGAGTTTAAATTAAATAGTGTAATTCCGTCTAAACTATTAGTATCTATATCACATTGGTCATAAATAATTTTCGAAGGTGCTGTTGGTGGGTCATAAACTTCAACTTCAAATTCACCTTTATATAGTATAGCTTTTCCACATTTATCCACTAAATTTATTTCAAGATTATACAATCCTTCATCTGATTTTGTAACATTTGTTAGTGATAAATTTTTTAGATTTTGAGTTCCTGGAATTATCGTATCATTAAATTTCCAATTATAAATAGGGTTTCCATCTAAGCTTTCTGTATTAAAAATATAATCATTACCGGTACACAATTTTATAGTTTGGTTGGTAATTATTTCTTGGGTTTCATTGTTTGTAATTTCTATAGTAGAAAATATTGAAGCAATAAATGGAGGTAAACCTTGTGTAGATTTATTTGTACCTAAACTTATTGCATTGGGGATGTAATTACTAGCATTACCATCATTTTCAGGACTTTCAATAACGCTTAAATAAGAACTACCATTATCATAGGTAGAAGACATTGTTCTATATATTTTTTGGTCTGGACCAAGTTGTAATGCACTTCTAAATTGATTTCCAGTATCTAGAATTACTTTAGAGCTATTAATTTCAACAGTTGTGTTTTTTGTAATATCGAATTGGTAAAGAGAAGAAGTATGGTTGTTTGGGTTGTTATATTCAGCATAAACTTGATTAAAGTAATTGTTAGAACCTGTAACATATAATTTTTCTCCGTTTCCAGAAAATTCAGCTCCGTATGGAAAATCATTTGGTGCTGTTAAATTTAAAGTTTGTGGGTTGGTAACACTTCCGGTTTCATTATTAAAATCATATAAAATAAAACGTTTTTCTCCTAAATGAGCAATAGCTATTTTTTTGCCATCAGGAGAAATTTTTAGATATCCTCTTGGATCATCAGAAAAATAACTTGAGTTTGATGTTATTGGGGTATTTGCAACACCAGTAGCACTAACTTTGTACGCTTTAAACTCATTTTGAACATAAGAAACTACCCAAAAAGTTTCACATTCTTTACCATTTATTGCTGCTACTTTTTCAGACCAATTTTCAGCTTTTCCTTCATTTAAATCAACAGGACCGTTAATGATATCTCCTAAACCACTATTTTGATTCATATCTATAGTGTAATAATAAAATCCATTTTCACCATTATCAATTGAAGCTCCAACCGTAAATAAATAATAGATATTTGTTGAACTTGGTTTTGGAATAATCATAGCTGATTGTGTGCTAGAAGCATTTCCTTTTAAATTTAAACCGTTTGGCATAGGAGTGTGGTTTTTATTCCAAACAGTTTTACCGTCAGAATAAAACAATAAATTTCCATTTGTATCAGAAAAAGAAGAGCATCCTTCACGCGTATTTATTTGTCCGCCATCTATTGTAACTGGAGTTCCAGAATTAAAATCAATTCCTGCATGTTCTCCAAAATACCAAATATTGGCTTCACCTTGCGAAAAACAAGTTAAGTTTAACAATAAAAAAATAATAAGTAATTGTTTTTTCATTTTAAAATTAAAATTTTGCGCTAAATATATGACAAGTAATTTTAAAATTCATGTATTAGTAATAAATCTATTATTTTCTTATTAAACTAAAATGACCATTTTTTATGCGTGTATTTCCATATTTATCTGTAAGTTGTACAGAAAACCAATAATCTGTAGAAGGCAAAGGTTTACCATTTAATGTGCCATCCCATCCATTTTCGTTAGGTTTTAATGAAGTGATAATTTTACCAAATCTATCAAAAATGTAAATGTTTGAAGTTGGATAAAAATCGTTATTTGCACCAAGAATTTTCCAAGTATCATTAACACCATCATTATTTGGAGTGAAAAATTTTGGAAATCCAATAACTGAAACATCTATTGACTGAACAGCACAACCATTTTTATCATTTACATAAATTGTATGAATTCCCGCTGTTACATCTTCAAAATAAGCCTCATCATTGTAAGATTGCGTATTGTCAAGTGAAAATTCATAGTCTCCAATGCCTAAATTTTCAGTATTTATTGCAATGCTATTACTATCGGAATCATCAATTATTTCAATATCTAAACTAGTAAGGTTTGCTGATTTTGAATATTTTACTTCAATTTCTTTTGTTGTTGAACAAAATAAACCTTCTTTATTAGTAAGTGTTATATAATAATGTCCGGTAGTATCAATTTTACATTCAAAAGTAGAAGAAATCAAATTTCCATTAGAATTATGCCAGGAGTATTCATATAAATCAGAATTTAAAAATTCAACATCTGGAGTTAATATTAAGGGTTTTTGAGGTGTTGTTAAGCATAATATTTGTGAAGTATTCACTTCAAAATGTGGTAGTTTTTCTGTATGTAACGTTGCTACGTGGTTTAATCCTAAGCAGGCATTCGATTCACCGCTATCAACTCTAGCATATATTTGTTGTTGCCAAGGAGTGGTGTTTCTATAATTTGAAATATCAGGAATGCTATTAGTTTCGGATAAAGCATCATCTAGATTTTCGAAAAATGAAATTTGGATTTCTTGTAAAGAAAATAGAGGGTTGCTATCTAATACTTTTTGTTGTAGCGTACTAAAATTAAATTGCGTTTTACCATCTTGATTGTTTGCAGGATATTCTTCGCAACTATAAAAGTGTAAAATTTCAAAATCCGAAGGAATTTGTGTTACGCTTACTTTTAATGTTATTTCTGAATAGCTTTCGCAATTATTAGCGTTTGAAATTTTTACATAAACTTTACTGTTTATTACCGATGGATTTTTATATGCAATAGGATTTTTTATGAGGCTTAAATGTTCTTTATCTGAGTAAAATTCAAAATTTTCATTATTATAATTTTCAGAGATTAATTTTTTGGCTTCATTTAAATTGAAAAAGCTAAAACCATCATTATCATCATCGCATTGCGTTAATTCAACAGAATTTTTAATATCGGGGAGTAAATAAACTGTTAATGTAGCTTCATTAGAATATAAACCACAAGAATTCCCTAACTTTTCCATATAAACTCTAAAACTATAGTTGTTGAAACTATTAGGAGTATTTTTAATAGTTAATGTATTAGAGTTGCTTCCATTATAATTTTCGTTATCAGTAATGTTTTGCCAAGTAGTGCCATTATCTGTACTTACTTGCCATTGATATAAATCTATTTGGTTTGTGTTTATTGTAAAAATTGAATTAGTAAATATGCAAGAATGTATATTTTTAGGTTGATCTATTATACTAATTTCAGCAAATGTATTGTAGTCACTATTTGGTAGTGTATATCCATTGTTTGCATTAGTTACTACGCCTTTATTATTTACAGTAACGGTTGAATTTCCTAAATAATTATCATTATATTCATCAGAAAAACCAGCTTCAATACTATCATTACAATTGTCACCGTCACTATCAAAATCTATATAACTAAAAATAGTATCAGAATCTAAATCGTTAAGAGTATAACCGATTTCTCCGCTATCTGGAGTTTTTTCTGCATTATTATCCCAACCATTAGAGCCAATTGTTGCGTTTACATTATCGATTTTTCCATCTAAATTTGTGTCTTTTAAGAGGCTTCCAGATTCAAATAGATCATAAATACCATCATTATCGCTATCTAAATCGTAAAAGTCGTAAATGTCATCATTATCAGAATCAATTGGAATGGCATTAATATCGAATACATCATACAAACCATTTTTGTCGGTATCTACTGTAGATAAAGTAATTATTTTACCTTGGTTTTCAATAATATCAGGAATTCCATCATTATCACTATCTAGATCTAGAGCATCTTCAATTCCATCATTATCGTTATCATTAGCATAATCGGTAAGAGCAATTATGCCATTAAATATTGAAGGTTCATCAATATTTTTTGATTGATGAATAAATGAAAAACCAGTAACTTTATTTGCCAAGAATTTGAAAGGAGTAGTTCCCTTAGGCGCTGGATTTATTTTAAAACGAATTTCAGAACCAGTTATTTGAGTTATACCTGTTTCGTAAATTTCATCAAAATTTGTGTCAATAAGAAGTCTATTATCTGGATCAATAAGTGTTATTGTTTTATTGGTAGGAGTAATTTTAGCAATAAAAGTTTCATCATCAATTATAGTATGAGAAATGGAAGTATTTTCACTAAATTTAAAATTGATGGAGTCTAAAAAACTAATTGTATAATTATTAATTGTGTTTATAGTAGCTGAAATTTCACTTTTAAATTCGCCATTTGCATTTCCAGTAAAACTACTTGTTGCATTTTTACTATCTGTAATTTCTAAATTTCCACTTACATTAATGTCTATTTTAGAACCGCTATTAAGTGTAATTGTTGGTGAGTTTATATTTGTTACGTTTATTTTGGCATCTCCTTTAGATTCTATGGAATTTAAAATTCCATCGTTATCATTATCAATATCAATATTGTCAATAATACCATCTTTATCAGTATCAGCAGGACAAAAGCTAATGGGTACTTCAAAGGATTCGAAGGTTAAATTTGTACAACTTATGTAACCTATTAATTTGTAGATTCCTGGATCAAGCGGAGTTAAAACAGTACTATTTCCTTTGCTAACAAAACCGGTTCCATTATTAAAGAACCACTCTAAAGAATCGAAGTTTTGTGTATTTAGAGCTTCTAAAGTAATATTACCAATACAATTACCTAATGTTTGAAAACTTGTATTAAAATTTATTTCAGGCGCGGTAGGAAAACCAGAATAAAAACTACCAGAAGTTGCCGCACCGTTGTAATTAAAATAAGCACAATATAATTCATCATCACTTTCTACAGAAACATTTCCATTAAGTCCAGTAACTTTATAGGTAACATAGTTCGTATTTCCTTCAACATTACTTGGACTTGAAAAATTTGTAATTGGTGATTTATTGATTGTTACAGTAGCTCCTTTTTTTGATACAATAGTTACACCACCGGTAAAAGTAGTTGTACCAATTTTATCTATGGAGGCAATATTATCAACATTTCCTCTAGTTTCGCAACTTAAAGGTGGTACAAAAAACATTCCTTGGTTAGCTTCAGAAGTTGTTGCGCCAACTCCTTGATATGCAAAAACATCTTCTGAAGTTTTTACGTACATATTACCATTAGTGCTGTATTTATCACCTTCAATTAAGTAATAATCTCCTGCATTTAAGGTAGCTTCTACAGATGTACTTCCGTTAATATAAATTTCAGTATTATTATAATTAGCAACAATTAGTACATTTTCCCACTCATTTTCACCGTCACCTTTAACAAATATGTATTCTGTACCAATTTTTTCAGCTCCAACAATTTGATCTATACCATAATCTCTTCCGGTTCCATTTGAAAAACTACCGTTTGTAGAACCACAATTAACAACAATATCTTTATCTGAAGTAACAAGAGCACCGATTAAACCATCTCTATTTGAAACGCTATCATAGCTATTTGTAGCAATTGTATAGCTTTCACCTTTATTTAGGTTGGCTTTTACAGGAGTTGCACCCGAATAATTTTTTATTACAATTCCTGCCGGAAGATTACTAAAATTAACTTTAGTATTATCTTCTGTAGCCATAACGGAAATAAAATTTAAATAATTAGTTTGAGGATTTTGATTGGTATAACTACTAACTCTAAATTCTTTTCCTAGGGCTGAAAGTCCCTTGCTAACCAAAGCTCCAGCTTGGGAACCACTACCAGCTAGCATTCTAACCGAAACATAAATTACACCTGAAGCTTCAACAATATAACCTTTATTGTTGATGACTTTGCTTGTTTGACTAGATTGCACAAAAAGTTGTGTGTAGCTAGTTCCTATATCAAAACTTATAGGATTTGATTTTGAAACAACTCCTGTTATCTTATTTGAAGAACCTACTGGAATAATGGTATAAGGTATGTCACTTTCACTAGGTGTTGAAATATAAATATATTGACTTTCGGGATTTGCGTTTCCTACTTCGGCATTAGTTAGAGGTGGTATATAATGCGTTTTACTTAATTGAGCAAAACTTGTTTGTCCAAAAAGAATATAAATTAGTGTAAAAATAATTAAATAATAACTGGGTTGCTTAATCACAAATGATCTTTATATTTAAATCAAATATAATAAGTAAATAGTTATTTTTTATATAAATTTTCTAAAATATATTGGTAACAAATTATAAGTCTCTCTTTTTTAATAAAGCATAAGAAAAGTATATAAATAATGCAGTCCAACCTATTACAATTATCAAATCTAAAGGTTGAATAGAAAAATCTTTAGATAAATCTTCACCTACTTGTTTTGCAACTGTTTTTACGGCACTTAAACGCGTAAAAGGTTCTTTTATTAAGTTAGAAATAGCTTCTAAAGGTAAAAATTGCATAATACTATTTACACGATCGCTAGTACCTTCAATATCTTTAAATTGCCAAAATAGAAATCCTTTTATAATACTTTCACCAAAAAACCACACTAATATTCCTCCAACAGCAAAAGCAGAGCGTTTTACTAAAATACCCATAAAAAGTCCGAAAGAAAAGAATGCTACTAATTTTACAAAAAAGGCAACTAAATATTCTAAATCTGTTGTTACAATAGAAAATTCATTAAAATCGGAGTAGCTATAACCTAAAATTAAAGAGGTAATAAAAACAAATAAGGTAGAAATTAATGCAAGAGCTACTACCGTATAAAATTTTGAAAGTATAAATTCTTTTTTACTTAAACCATCTATTAAATTTTGTTTTAAAGTTTTGTTGCTATATTCATTAGCCATCATAGAAACGATTACTAACAATAAAAAGAATTTAAAAGTGGAAGCCATATAGGTATTAAAATGCCAGATGTATGGGAAATTAAAAATACCTTGTTCGGCTAAGTGAAATTTAATAGGACCAATATCAAATTTAATTGCAGCAATAAGTGCAATTGAGGTTAATAAAATAAAGTAGATTAGTATTAAAATTTTACTAGCTCTGTTATGTTTTAGTTTATGAAGTTCTATGTTTAATAATCGTAACATTATGATTTTTTGTTGGTTAGTGATAAGAATTGTTGTTCTAAACTAGGTTTTCTTTTAACTAAATGCGATAAAATAACACCATTTTTAAATAAATAATTATTTATTTCTGAAGCAGAAATAGGCTTGTCTAACTTAGCTATTATGGTATCGTTATCTATTTTTGAAGAAGAAATTCCTTCAAATTTAGTTAAGAGCTCTAGAAGTTGTTTATTGTTATTTTCTACTTTTAATTCAAATAAACCGTGTGAAGCGGTCATTTCATCAACACTTCCAGCATATAATTTAATACCGTTTCTTATAACTACAACATGCGTACAAACTTTTTCAACTTCATCTAATAAATGCGAAGCCAATAAAATGGTAGTTCCTGTGCTTGCAATATCTTTAATAATCTGACGGATTTCGTGAATTCCTTGTGGATCTAATCCATTAGTGGGTTCATCTAAAATTAAAATTTCTGGATCGTTTAATAGGGCAGAAGCTATTGCTAAGCGCTGCTTCATACCTAAAGAATAGGTTTTAAATTTGCTATTTCTACGTTCAAATAAATTTACAGTTTTAAGCTTTTCTTCAATTTTAGTAAAAGGAATTTCTTTTATTTTACAAACCAATTCCAAATTTTGAACAGCTGTCATATAAGGATAAAAGTTAGGGCGTTCAATAATTGCACCTACTTTTTTTAAAGCTTGGTGTGTAGATAAATCGCCATTAAACCAACTAAACTTACCAGAAGTTTTGTTAACAACGTTTAAAATGATACCAAGTGTAGTTGATTTTCCACTTCCATTAGGTCCTAAAATGCCATAAATTGTACCTTTTTTAATATCAAAAGATAAATTATTTACAGCGTGTATGCTTCCAAAATGTTTGTTCAGATTTTTTAGAGAGAGAATAGTTTCCAATATAGAATAGTTTTATATAAATTTAGACGACGATTATTAAAATTTGTTACAGCAATATATTAAATTTGAATTTTAGAAGCTATTAGAATGGAAGAACAAAAATTAATTTCACAGAAGAAACCGGCGTATCCAATAAATGATAAATTATCCGCTTATTTAAAAGAATACGATAGAAGTATTAAAATACCAGTTTCGTATGATGATTTATTGCGTTTTACCGATGCAATTGTAGTTTATGATAAAAATGGAGAAGATAGTTTGTGGGTACGTGTTTATTATGCAGAATATGAACGTGATGAAATTGATTTAAGTTTAATGTTAATGTACTTAATTTTGCACGGAGATGGTAGTGAAGACTCGTTGCCATATTTAACTGTAGACGCTATAGATTACTGTACGTTTGGTAACTCTAAGCCATTTAGAGTAAAGGTGAGAAACATTTTAAATGATAACCATACATATTTGTATATTAAAAAAGCAGATGCTTCTAGAATTTATGGCTTAGAATTAGAGCATATATTATCTCCAAATAATATAAATTTCTTGGTTTATGAAGATACACTAATAGAAGAGCATGTACTGGGAATTCCTGGAGATCAATTTTTGGTAGAAAATTTTAAAACAATTTCTGAAGGTAGTAAAAAAAGAATTTCAAAAGAATTTGTAAAATTTAATGAGCGTTGTATGATACGGTTATTAGGTGATATGCGTTCTTATAACTATGTAATTGTAGCTTCTTACGATTTTGATCAGGTAGAGTATAGAATTAGAGCTATGGATTTTGATCAACAAAGTTTTGAAGGTAATTTAAAAGTTTATTTCCCTCAATATTTTAAAGAAAATTATCCTTTTGTTAAAATGGTTTCAGAAAATTTACAAAATGAATCTATAGAGCAATATAAAAGAGAAGAACGTTCTGCAATAGCTCGTAGACTTAGAGGTTCTCAAGAAAGAGTAAATGATTTATTGGCTTGTATGAAAGAAGACAGAATTTCTACACCTGAAAAAGTTGAACAACTTAAAATGGATTTATACGACTACACTTTAGATAAGCATTTTAAAAAATGTAAAACTATGGGTGAAATTTTAAGAGTGGCCTTTAATTTTGTGACTAGAAATTATGAAAATGTAAATACTTATATTATTAGATAATCTACTTTAATTTGTATTTTTATTTTATAAAAAAAAACATGGTAATATTTAACAATTAAATGATTAAATAAGTCCATTTTATATTGATTTACAGCGTTATTTTCGTCGTAAAATTTTTACAAATGACAAAGGCAAGAATAGCACTAATTGTAGGGATACTATGTATTTCAATTTTTCCAATTTTAGTGAAATTAAATTTAACTCCAGGGTTAATATCTGCATTTTATAGAATGGCAATTGCATCGGCAGTTATTTTGCCCTATATGTTAATTACTAAGAAATTTAAATTACCATCTGTAAAAAATATTGTACTCTCTATGGTTTGTGGAACTGTATTTGGAGCTGATGTTGCAGTTTGGAATATTGCAATACAAGAATCTACTGCAACACAAGCTACACTTTTAACAAATTTATCTCCAGTTTGGGTTGGTATTGGCGCTTTTCTATTTTTAAAAAATAAACCAACAAAAAACTTTTGGTTTGGTACTGTAATTGCCATTTTGGGAATGGTATTTTTAGTTGGATTTGGTACTTTTTTAAATTTTAATTTCGATTTAGCTTTTTGTTTTGGAATTTTATCTGGAATGCTTTATGCGGTTTATATGTTAACTAGTAAAAATATTTTAAATGATACAACTGTAGTGAGTTTTATGACAATTAGCGTGGTTTCGTCAGCTGTTTCTTTAGGTATTATTAGTTATTTTACAGGAGCTTCCTTTACTGGGTTTAGTAATTTAGCTTGGTTAGTATTGGTAATACAAGGTTTGGTTTGTCAATTATTGGCTTGGTTATTAATTAGCTATGCTACTAAAAATATGCGGGCAACAAGAGTATCTGTAAGTTTATTAGGTCAAGCAGTATTAGCTACTTTTTTAGCGTGGCTATTTTTAGATGAAAAAATAACGCTACAGATGATTTTTGGCGGAATTGTTTTACTTTTTGGAATACGTATTACATTTTATCAAAAACAATTAAACGTGTTTAAAATAGTTCAAAAAAGAAAAACAAAAGAAGTAGATTTAATTGTGAAACCTTAATAATTATCTAAATCAATATCGTCTATATTATCAAAATTAGCTTCATCGTCAAAGGCATCAAAATTATCAGCATCAATATCTTCTCCAATAAAATCTTTTTCAGGAGCTTTTTCTGGTGGGTTTCCAAATGAAAGCGCAATAAATGGCAATTCTTTATCAGCTTCATCAATAATTTCGGTTAATTCAACAAAGAACGTCCACATAGAAAAGAAATCGTAGATATAAATTAGTTTATCGCTTTCTTTTTTTAATACCATAGATGTGACACAATTTGCCATACAAAAAGAATTTTCATCTTCCGACATGTCAAATAATGGAATTTCTTCACCTTGCTCCCAAGTTGCATCGGTTAAGTAAAAAGAAGCCATTTCTTGACCTTTAAATCCAAAAGATTTTGCAATTATAAAATGCAATTCTTCTAAATTAATTGCCTCATTAACAACAATGTCTCTAAAAACATCTTGATCTACATCTAATATTACTCTAATTTTATATGCCATTTTAAACTATATAATAAGTTACAAAGGTAGTATTTATAGTTTAAATTCTTATTTTTACAAATCAACTTTTAATTATGAATACAAAAGAAGAAGCTCTAGAGAAGTTAAAAATTTTAAATAAAATGTGTGAAAACACATTAAACGAAACTCTAAATATAAAATATATAGATTTAGGTGAAGATTATTTGGTGGCTAGAATGCCTGTAGACTCAAGAGTGCATCAACCCGATGGAATTTTAAATGGAGGCGCAACAATGGCATTGGCAGAAAGTGTAGGAAGTCCTACATCAATATTAGCTATTGATATGGAAAAATATTCGGTACGTGGTATCGAATTTTCTGCAAATCATTTACGAAGTGTTAAAAGTGGTTTTGTAACCGCAACAGCAAAAATTATTCATAAAGGAAAAACTATACATTTGGTTGAAATTAAAGTAGAAGATGATAGGGGAAGACTTATTTCTATTTGTAAAATAACAAATTATATTTTACCCAAAAGATAACTAATATTTTATCAATAATTTTCTTCAATATAATTTACCTACCAAATTATTGGTAAAACAGTGCACAATTTAATACAACAATTAAATTAATGGATTCAGTACTAAATAATACTGCTTTTTTTAAAAAAATAGAAGATGTTTATCATTTAAACATGCCTTTTGTAGTATATAGAAAGCCAAATGAAACAAAAATTTATGGAGTATGTCAACAAACATCAGAACTTCATATATTAAAATCTTTTAAAGCATGTGGTTTTGTTTTTTCGCCTTTTGATAAAAACAAATCTAAAATTATATTTCCATTTAATGTTTGTAATCGAATTTCTTCAATTATAGAAAATGATTTTCAAGTTTCTAAATCAGATTTAAAATTTAAAGTTGAAATTGATGAAACTATTAAAAATAATTACATATCAACTGTACAAAATGCAATTGATTTTATAAATAATGATGAAGCTAAAAAAATTGTTTTATCTAGAAAAGAAACAATTACTTGTCAAAAAGTTGAGGTGTTTAATGTGCTTAAAAAAATGCTGAATAGTTATAAAAATGCATTTGTATATTTATGGTTTCACCCAAAAGTAGGTTTGTGGATGGGAGCAACTCCAGAGCGTTTAATAAGTATAGATGCACAATTGAATTTAAAAACAATGGCGTTAGCTGGTACTCAAAAGTTTGCTGGTACATTACAAGTAAAGTGGAAAGAAAAAGAATTGTTTGAACAGCAATACGTAACAGATTATATTTTAGAAAATATTGGAGACAAAATTTCTGAAATTCAAAAAAAAGGACCGTATACAGCTAAAGCTGGAAGTTTAATTCATTTACGTACAGATATTTATGCGAAATTGAAGTCGTTAAATTTATTACAGAAATTAATTGACTCTTTACATCCAACACCTGCAATTTGTGGAATTCCTAAAAAAGTAGCAACCGATTTTATTTTGAAAAATGAAAATTACGACAGAGCATTTTATTCTGGATATTTAGGCGAATTAAATAGTGATAATACTACAAATTTATACGTTAATTTACGATGTATGCGACTCGCTAAAAATAATGCTACACTTTATATTGGAGGCGGAATTATTGATAAAAGTAACGCAGAAAAAGAATGGGAAGAAACTGTTGCTAAAGCTGAAATAATGAAGCAGGTTTTATAAAAACAGCACTAAAATTAAAGAATAATACTTCTTTTTTTAATTTTAATATAGCTAAGCTATCTTCTTATATTTCGTAAAAATTAACAATATCTTTATGTACCTTTGCATTTTAAAATAAAAAAGTAAATGCCACAATTTCCTAAAAACGAATTGGCCCAAACTGTTATTGCTTCTTGTATTGCTAATGGAATAGTACATGTAGTAATATCTCCAGGTTCAAGAAATGCTCCATTAACTATCGGTTTTACAAATGCTCCAGAAATACAAAATTATAGTATTGTAGATGAGCGTTCAGCAGCATTTTTTGCATTAGGAATTGCGCAGCAATTACAAAAACCGGTTGCAATTGTTTGCACCTCTGGTTCGGCTCTTTTAAATTATTATCCTGCAATTGCCGAGGCATATTATAGCAATATACCATTGGTTGTAATCTCCGCAGATAGGCCAGCGCATTTAATTGATATTGGTGATGGACAAACAATACGACAAGAATATGTGTTTGAAAATCATGTTTTAGAATCTATAAGTTTAAATGAAGCTTTAAATAAAAATGGTTCTATTAAAGAAATGCTAGATGAAACGCTAAAAATTTCATATTTACAAAAAGGACCTGTTCATATAAATGTACCTTTTGATGAGCCTTTGTATGAAACTACAACAAGTTTAGTTAAGTTTAAACCAATTATTAATACTTTTGAAGAGGTTCCGTTAAATGTAGATTTTTTAGAAGAATTTGCTGCAATTTGGAATACTTCAAAAAGAAAAATTGTATTGGTTGGTGCTAATTATCCGAGTGAATTATTGCAAATTCAATTAGAACATTTAACAAAAGATCCTTCTGTATTAATTTTGATTGAAAACACAGCAAATGTTTCAAATTCGAAATTTATAAATAGTATAGATAAATTAATATTTCCTTTAGAAGATGATGAATTATCTCATTTTCAACCAGATATTTTATTAAGTTTAGGGGGATTGATTGTTTCAAAAAAAATAAAACAACATTTAAGAAAATTTAAACCGAAACACCATTGGCACGTAGATAGTAAAAGAGCATTTAATACTTATTTTTCTTTAAATCAGCATTTTAAAATTACTCCAGAACTATTTTTTAGTCAATTTTTCTTTTTAACCAAACCTGTAGAAAGTGATTATCAAGAGTTTTGGTTGCATAAAAAAGCAAAACGTTTAAAAAAGCATCAAAAATTTATTGAAACTTGTCAGTTTTCAGATTTTAAAGTTATCGATATCATTTTAAAATCTATACCAAACAATTCGCAATTGCAAATTAGTAATAGTTCTGTAATTAGATATACGCAATTATTTGATATTGATAGTTCGCTACACGTTTTTTGTAATAGAGGAACCAGTGGTATAGATGGAAGTACAAGTACAGCTATTGGAGCCGCAACAGCTGTTGAACAAAATACAGTTTTTATTACGGGCGATATTAGTTTTTTTTATGATAGTAATGCGCTTTGGAATGCGTATATTCCTAAAAATTTTAGAATTATTTTAGTTAATAATTCTGGTGGTGGAATTTTTAGGTTTATTCCAGGTCCAAAGCAATCAAATGCGTTGGATTATTTTGAAACACCACACAATTTAACAGCTAAACATTTATGTAAAATGTATAATTTTGAATATGTTGTAGCTGAAAATGAAGAGCAATTAAACAATGGGCTTAAAGAATTTTATAATGATTCTGATACACCTAAGTTATTGGAAATTTTTACACCAAAAGAACAAAACGATTTAATATTAAAAGCATATTTCAACAATTTAAAATAAAAATATTATGGATTTAAAAGTAGGAGATAAAGTAGATTTAATTGTTGTTAGAAATATAGCAATAGGATTTACTGTTTTAGTAAATGAAGAATTTGAAGGAATGCTTTATAAAAACGAACTGTACCAAAAAATTGAAGAAGGTGAGCGGTTAGTTGGTTATATAAAGAAAATTCGTGATGATGGAAAACTTGATGTTAGCCTACAAGCAGTAGGTTTTAAACATACTATTGTTAAAAATGAAATAACAATATTAAATGCATTAAGACAAAATGATGGCTTTTTGCCATTGCATGATAAAAGCGATCCTAAAGAAATTAAATACCAATTAGGAATGAGTAAAAAAGCTTTTAAAAGTGCTATTGGAGGTTTGTTTCGTCAAAAATTAATTGTAATTTCTGAAGAAGGAATTAAGTTTGTTTAAGCGAACCTTTTTATTGATAAAAATCAATCTATTAATTAGCCCTTGTTGGTGTTTTCAACAACAAGGGCTAAAATAAAAAAGAACCTTTTAATTTAAAATATTATTAAAAGGTTGCTTTATTGTTTCTCTATGTATTGCTACATTATAATTTAAAATTTCTTCTTAAGCTTTTGCTTAAAGCGCTTTTATGAACTAAAACAGAAATTGTTTTAAGTTTAAAAAAGGCTTTACTCATATAGATATATCCATTGTTTCCAATTTTACCAGCGCTAGCACCCCAAGAATTTTTTACCTTGTAATATTCATTTCTATTTTGGTCTTTTACCATTCCAACAATATGCATAAGGTGGTCGTCTGTAGTATTGTAATTTTCAAATTCTTGTTGTCTAAATTCAGGAGAAACAGTAGTTTCTTCAACAATATAAGTTAAGCATTTTTCTTGATTGTTTAATTCTTTTGGAAGTACAGCAATTCCATATTTTGAAGAAAATGTTTTTTCTGAAACATCACAATCCAACGCAATAGTATAACCTTGTTTTAAAGCATTATCAGTTTCTTCAACTAAAGCATCTAAAGTTATATTATAAAAAAGTCCGTTTGAAAAATTATCAGGAATATTTAATACAAAACTAGTATTATAAGGTTGGTGAGTAAAAGATGTTAAAGTAACATAATCAGATGTTTGAATTTTGGTTTTTTTAAGAAAAGTAAGTGGGTCGTACATAATTCCATCATAAAAAAATGTAGTTGGTACTTTACCTAAATGAGTGTCTAAAATTGAGTCAACAGCTATGTTCCAATTTGGGTATTCAGATTTTTTATCGTTTTTTATGTAGGCATCTAATACCACTTTTAATTCTGGAACAATTTTAGAATGATCGTGTTTAGTGGCATCATTTATAAGTCCAGAATAAGCGCTTTCAGGTACTAAACCAAAAGTTGCAACAGAATTAATAACATCGTGGGCCAAACCACCTTCGCTAAATTGAATTTTACCTTGTCTCATTACATAATTCCAAGCTTTTTTAGGGTATGTGTGTCTTACATTGTACATTTCAGAAATATCAATCATTTCACCAGTAGTTCTGTAAATTTCAGATTCTAAAAAAGAAGAAGAAGCAAAACTCCAACATGTTCCTGTATTTCCTTGACTTTTAACAGCAGAAGCTTCTATGTCTATAACAGTTGTAAATTCATATTTTTGTTCGGTAGGTATTTGTACATGTACTACGTTATCTTCTTGTGCGTAAAAAAATGTAGTTGTAATAAATAAAATTAAAGTTAAAAATGTGTGTTTCATTGTATATATATTAAGGTTTTATTCGATATAAGTTCCGTCTCTTTTTTGAAGTATACGTTCAATATTTTGATAATATCCATCGGAATTAGGATCTCCTTCAGGTAATTTCATATAACCGCTTTTATAATATCTTAAAGCCATTCTATAGTTTTTTCCGGTTTCGTAATAGCGTCCTATATAATAATCTCCAATAGGCGATTCTTCGTATAATTTGTTAATCATTTCACCAAAGTTTTTTAAGTAGTCGCCATTTTCTTTATCTAAAATAATGCTTTCTATTGCAAAAATATCTTTTTCTCTAATTTTAAGATCGCTTCCAAATAAGTATTCAATTTCTACATATTTTTTTTCTAAATAAGCAATGGCATCTGGTGGTGACATATTTTTTATATTATTTTCAAATTCTTCTTCAGAAATTGTTGAATACATTTCAAAAATAAATGATAAAGCACTTGGAACAGATTGGCCAATTGCAGCCGTTTTTGAACTGTTTTTAAAGGCATCGTATTTATACTTAAACTTTGCATTTTCTACACCTTTTAAAATAGTATCTGTGTCTTTAATAAGTTGTGCTTTTTCTGTTGAATTTTCTTTATTATTTGAAAGGTAATAATAAATATTCTCGTCATTTAAATTTGTAGCTTTTTGATGTAATAATACAGGAATATCCAATGCGTAATACGGACTTATATTTATAAATGCATTAAAAGTTGGGTGTTTTTCTATTAAAAAATAATTGGTGAAGTTCGCTGTTAATGTATTTCCTACCACTGTTTTAAAAGGAGAAATTCTATAGTTTTGTTCAAGGTAATCTAGTAATTCAATTTTAACAAATTGGTAAAATGCTTCACTTTGTTGTGTTGGTAAGCTATTTTCCTTTTGATAGGAACAATCGTCATACCTTTCACCGTTATAATTTTGATTAATACCTACAATAATTTGTTCTGGAGCTTCATCTTTAGTTGCAAATAAAATGGAGTTTCCAACATACATATCAAATAAATATTCAGCATCAAAAACTATAGTTAAAGGATAATGTTTTTCGCTTTCTGAAGTATAACTTGGTGGAATATATATTTTTAAATACCGATCGTTTTGAAGTATTTCTGAATTAAACTTTTTAGTTTGAATTTTTTGAGAAAACATTAAAGTTGAAATGCTTAATAATAGAATTGATAAAAGAAATTTTTTCATAATTAAGTTATTTTTTAAAATCCGAAACCTAAGCCAATGTTAAAGTACACACCGTCTTTTGAATTAAAAACAGATGTGTTTAAATTTATTAAATCAGCAGCTACTAACCAAAAACCACCACCATAAGAGGTTTTCCAATCGTTTGAATTTTCATCTTTTAACCAAACTCTACCATAATCAAACCCAGTAAAAAAACCTAATTGTAAAGGTATAACCTGAGTTTTTACTTTTCTTATGTTAAAACGAATGTCTGTGTTTTGATAAAATGATTTATTTCCAATAAAACGTTGGTTTCTATACCCACGTAATCCGTCTAAGCCACCAATACTAGCTGCATCATAAAACTCAAAATTATCGCCAATTATTATGTTTCCTTTAACTTTTGTTGCAAAAACTATATTTCCATTAGATGATAATTTGTAATTAATACCAAATGCAGGTGTAATAAATGTGTGATTTTCTTTGTTGTTTTCTAGATTACTTTTCCATTCTGCATTTAAAGAAAAACTCATACCTAAAGTAGGAAATGCTTTGTGATCGTAATTTTTATATTCATAAGAAGTTATAAGACCTGCAAAGGTTTTTCTTTCGTCTAAAGTGTAATTGAGAGTGCTAATATATCTATTTGTAGAAGCTTCAACTTCTTTACTTTCTATAGTGGCTCCAATTTTAAAAATGGCACCTAAACGGCTTTCCCATTTTAAAGAAGGAGCAATGGCGTAGGTACTTAAACGAACTCTATGGTAATTTTCACCAAAATCATTTTCATAATTTATTGTTTCATTTCCAAAACCATAATGATTAATACTATAATTTGGACTTGTAAAAACGGCATCAACTAAAAAATTCCATTTATTAAAAATGTTTGCAAACTCACCTTTGTAAGTAATATCAAAACCATTGGTAGCGAAAAAATAATTTGCGTTTATAGTATGTTGTTGGGTAAATGGATTTCTTTCAAATCCATAAACTGTAAACACATTGTTAACACCAATTTTAATTCCGTCATCTGGATTTGAACCTATAGATGGAAGTAATTGATTTTGATTGTATTTTATTTTTTTATAATCATAAACGTTTGTATTGTAATCTTCTAGCAGTTTTATTTTCCCGTTGTTTTTTGTAAATGTGTTTTTCTTGGTTTTAAAATCGTAAATAGTAACTCTTTTTCCATTTTCAATAATATATTCATCATTATTTTGACCACCAATAATTCTTAAAGGAATTACATTGTTTTTTGTGCCCGTAACTTTAAATATATCATCATCATCTAAACCATATACCCAAATTTCTGAAGTTTCTTTTTTTGAATATGATTTTTCAAAAAACAAACTTCCTTTTTCATCATTTTTAATATTGTAAATTTTTACAGTAGTAACTCCATTTTCTAAGCGCTCAATATCGAAGTAATTATCTTTATCTGTTCCTTTAATTATAGCATATTTAGATAAGTGTTTATGATATTCTTTAGCAATTTTTGGTAAGTTTTTTAAACGACCAATTAATTTAGTTTTAATTTCTTCAACGGTAGTATCGTGTACTTCTTTTGGAAAGTTTTTAAAAGCTTTATCAATAATTTCTGGAGTAATATTTTTTTGAATTAGTTGAACTTGAGCTTTCCAATTGGTATAATTAGCTTGATTTATAAGTGCCATATCTAACGGGTAAGGCGATAAATTAAACCATTTTACACTTTTTATTTCTTCATCGTAAACTTGCATGGCTTTTAAAGCAGGTATGGCACGTGTAAGAAACCCTAAAATAAAACCATCATTTTTAGAAAAAACTTGATCTCTATCTCTAGGTACAGGTTTATAAGTAGTTTTTTTACCGTCTTTAAATTTTGCCCAACGCCATTGGTCTTGGTGTCTATCCCAATCTCCAATAAGCATATCAAACAATCTGGCTCTAATATATGTATTTTCATCTATACTAATATCATCAGATTTTCGGAGTTCTATTAATAAATCATTTGTACTTATTAATTCGTTTGAAAATCCAAAGCTTTCTAAATTACCGTGATTGTCTCCAGCTCGTTCTTCTATCATATATAATTCGTCTCCATATTTTTTATTAAAATGTTTTAGTGCATTTTGCTTTGGAATATAATATAAAGTTGGATTTGTATGATAAATATTAACGGCATCAGCAAGTTTTCCAATTGTAAAAGGAGCATATGGATGAGAAGTTGTATAAATGTCTAATAATAAGCTTTCTGCAATTGTATTGTTATATTGACCTTCTACATATTGATTTTTAAAAGCAACGGCTTGTATGTATTGTGTAGCACTTTTTCTTAAGGCTCTCATAACAAATTCTCTACCGTTTTTATCTTCTAAACGTAAAGATTTAGATTGATGCCCACCACCAGATCTAACAGGTGTTAAACCACCAAAAAGCGTATCTAATAAAACTGTTGGAGCAGCTACTTTTGTGCCATAATATTTTCTATAATGATCTCCCCATAATCCTAAAAATAGCTTTCCTTTTGTTACTTCATCTTTGTTGTAAACAGAACTTGAAACAGTTTTAGGGAAATTTTTAGTATAATTATAAATCGTATTATCAGCATCAGGCGGATAAATTTCAGTTTGAAAAACTAATTTTTCTGAATTGTTTTCTTCAGTAAAATATTTTACAATTGAAGCTCCATTTTTGTAAACAGTTACTTTAGCATAACCCAATTTAGCAAAGGCAAATTTGCTTCCATTTATGGCTCTAACAGCACCTGTTTTAGAACCTGAACCTGTTACTATTTGAGGAATATTGTCTTTAAAAATGTATTGTAAATTATGTTCATGTCCTGAAACTACAATAATTTTATCCGATTTTTGAGAAAGTGTAACAATGCGATTTTTAAATTCTAGATACAATTTATTATTCATATCTTGAACAGAAGCACCACTAGTTTTTCTTAGTAAATTAATTGCTGTTCCAATAATGGGTAATGGAATTTTATTACCAACAGGGTATAATTGAGATTTTAGAGAAAATTGTCCACCATGTGAACCATTGCTAAAAAGTGGGTGATGTACTGCAACCACAGTTGTTTTACCCTCATTTTTTTTAATTAAACCTTCAAATTCATCAAAAAATTGTTCTTTGGTTTTAATATCGCAATCATCGTTCATTGTTGGATTGTTATCCCAATTTTCTAAATACCATTGAGAATCAACAATAATTAGAACAATTTCGTTAGAAATATCAACTTTTTTAATTGGACAGCCATCTTTAGGAAAAAAAGCATCTTTATTTAACTGTTTAATAATATAATCTTCTTCGCGTTTTAAACCTTTAATACCATCGCTATAATAATCGTGGTTACCAGGAATAAAAATAGGCTGACCTTTAAAATTTTTAACTAATTCAATTTGAGCATCTAGTCTATGTTCAGAAAGTTTTCTAGTGCTATGTTCTTTTTTAGGCATTCCTTTTTCATATAAATTATCACCTAAAAAAAGTACTGTTGCATGTTTACTTGCCTTAGAAAGTTCTTTTTTTAATAATTTAAAATGATTTAAGCTTTCTCCTTCTTTGGCATTTCCGGCATCACCAATTAAATAAAAAGTATGTTCAATTTCAGAGTTTTCTTCAACAATATTTTTATTCCAGTTTAAACCTGAATCTTTGTATTGTGCATTGTAACTTGCACAGCCACTTATGATTAAAGGAATAATTAGGAAATAAATTTTGTAAATTGAAATTCGATTCATTTAGTATTTGTTTAAAAATTTAAAAGTACATAAAATTATGTACTTTTGATGTTCAATATATTTTTTTACAATGTTAGAAAATGATTTTTTTAAAGAAGTTGCGGTTTATGTTTTTAATTTATCAAAAAGTGAACTTTCACCAGAGGTAATTTATCATAATTACGAACATTCACAAGAAGTTGCTAAACATGCATTTGAAATTGGTGTTGCTGAAAATTTAAATGAAGAAGATTTAGAATTATTATTAATTGCCGCTTGGTTTCATGATACGGGTTTTATTTATGGATTTGAAAATCATGAAGATAAAAGTAAAGAAATTGCGAAAAAATATTTAGAAGAAAAAGGCTTTTCTCAAGATAAAATTGCAAAAGTAAAAACGTTAATAGAAGCTACAAGAACTCCTCAAAAACCAAAAAATTTACTTGAAGAAATTATTTGTGATGCCGATTTATACCATTTAGGAGCTGAATCGTTTAATGAAAAATCTAATTTATTACGATCTGAATGGGAACAATTATGTAATGAATATTTAACGGATGTTGAGTTTTTAACTAGAAACGAAGATTTTTTAAAATCACATAAGTATTTTACAAATTATGCATTTGGCACTTTAAGTGATCAAAAAACTAAAAATTGGTTAAAAGTTCAGAAAGATTTACGAAAAACTATTGCTAAAGAAGAAGAAGCTAAAGCAAAACAGCTTCTAAAAAAAGCAGAATTAAAACGAAAAAAAGAAAAAGCAGAAAGGCCAGAACGCGGTATAGAAACTATGTACCGTGTTACGCTTAAAAACCATATCAAATTAAGTGACATTGCAGATACTAAAGCAAATATATTATTATCTGTTAGTGCAATTATTTTATCTATTGCATTGTCTAATTTGTTTCCAAAGTTAGATAAGGCTAGTAATTATTATTTAATTTATCCAACAATATTTTTCTTGTTTATTACGGTAGTTACAATGATTTATTCTGTATTATCTACACGTCCTAAAGTTACATCGGGTACTTTTACTAAGGAAGATGTAAAAAATAAAAAAGTGAATTTATTATTTTTCGGGAACTTTCATAAAATGGAATTAGGTGATTTTCAGGAAGGTATGACCGAAATGATGAATGATAGAGATTATCTGTATAAGTCTTTAATGAAAGATTTGTATTTTTTAGGTAAAGTTTTAGATAAAAAATATAGGCTATTGCGCATAGCCTATACTATATTTATGGTTGGTGTTATTATTTCTGTAATAGCGTTTGTAATTGCTTTTGAAATGATGCGATTACAAGGAATTGATTAACAATTTGCCTAAATTAATTTGGTGAAATTTCTCGCATAATTTCTTCAAAAGTAATGTTGTTTTCTTCAGATTTATTGTAGTTTATAGTAACTCGTAAAGCTCTTAAGCCTGTAATACCTTGTAAGTCTTCAATATCTAATTTTTCTATAGGTTCTAAAAAGTAATTTTTAGATTGTAAATACTTTATATATTTTAAATATTCTTGGGCATCGCTATTTTGACTGTACACGATAGCTATTTTACCAGGCTGTGTTAACCTTTCATTGGTATTTTTTATATGTGCTTTGTCTATACGTTTTTTAATTATTTCATATCTAATATTATAAGCGCCATCAACATCAAAACGTTTTTCGTCCATTCTAAATTTTATAGCTAAAGGAGTACTGTGTACTAATATTAATGAAGCAACTTCTAAAGGATGTTTTAAAGTAGTTTTTAATTTATTTGCTAAATTTTCCGATTCGCATAGCATTTGTAATTGCCATAAACGCAAGTTGTATAAATACAATTTATTATAAGTTCTGTCATTTACTAATGATTTTCCAATGTACATATTATGATCTATACCATCAGTTTTATAGCGTTCAAAATAATGAGGAAACATTTTTTGAGCTTCAATTTGCTTTAAATCTATAAATTTTGCTAACTCTTCATTCAATAAAGTAACGCTTTCTTCATAATCTTTTCTTTTTTCGTAAACAACTTGTAGTTTGTCATCTAAATGACTCATATATAGTTCTATATTATGACTTAAATCAGTGTCGATAGTTTTTAAGTGATTGAATACAGGATAAATATCTTTATTTAAAAAGTCGGTTACCATTACTTCATCTCCTGTATTTAGGCCATCTTTAATATCTTTTAAGCAAGAGTCTATTCTGTACAATAGGTCTTTATAAATTGGAAGTTTGTATTTTGTGTTAGTTTTTTCAATTATATTTCTAGCCAAATTTAATTGTTTGCTTAAATCTTTTTGAATGGCACAATTACGGGCTGTAGAAGAACCTTTAATATCAGTTTGTCCGTATAGAGGTACAACATCTTCAAAGACAATATTTTTAAGGTTGTAAGGTGTTTTTGTAGAGTATTCTTCTTCTGCAAAAAATAGTGTTTCAGCTTGTTCGTAAAATTTCCATTTTACGGTTGGGTGTAAAGATGTGTAATTTTCTTGAATTATGGATTCTAATTTATTTTCAATTTCTTCCATTATTCTTTTTACAGCAATTTTAAATACCGGAATAACATCTTTTAATTTATATGCATTTATAGAATTTAACTCAAATTTATTTTTTGAAACTATCTCCATAATTCCAAATAAATCATCTTTTAACTTTAGTGGAACTAAAATTATACTTTTTATATTTTGTTCTGTCAAAGCTTTATACAACCCATTGAAATTTGTAGCATCACCATAAGCATCTATGTCTGAAATAGCAATAAGGTCGTGATTTTTAAAAACTTTATTAGAAACATTTTTACAGAAATAACCTTTAAAATCAAAGTTTACTTGATCATTTAATAAAAAACTTTTTTGTATTTTATGTTTTTTAAAAGTTGTATTGGTTTTGCTAAAATGGTAGGTAGAAAATCCAAAACGAATATTACTAGACCCAAATAATTTGGCAATGCTTTTTTCAATTTTATCGAAACTATTTTCATCTTTTTTATTTCTGATTAAGTTTTCGGTTAAATTAGCTAAAGATTGATCTTGAGTAACATCAAACAAGTTCATGATACCAAATCCAGTAAATTGATAGCTATTAGGAGGGAATTTTTCTTTCCAAATATCAATATTATCAAAATTATCTAATAATAATTTTACATCTTCATCAGTTATTTTTGGAGCAGAATCTAATGGTTTTACACTAAAAAAATCGCCATTTATAGTAGTTCTATAATGTTTTGTAATTCCTGTTTTTGCATTTGGTATATCAAAATAGAAAGGTCTTCTAAAATCAACATTAACATTATAATAGCTAGATAGAATAAAAGAACAACTTAAAATGTAAATGTTTAAATCTTCAAAATTTCTAAGTTTAAAAACATAATCTTCGCCAGCATCTTCAATAATTTGTTCAAATCTTTTAGAAAGTTTAAAGGTTGTAAATTCAAAAGGAATTGTAGCAGCTTTTATCTCGTTTTTTTGTAATAATTCTGGAAATAAAAAAGACAATAATTTATCAATTTCTTTGTTGTATTTATTTAAATAACTAAGGTCTTCAAATCCTTCTTTTAATTCTGGAAATTGTTTAAGTTCTTCTAATAAATCAATTGCAATATTTTGTAAGTAACTATCTTTATCTTGTGCAAGTTTTTCTAAATATTCAAAAATGGCAACAAAACTAACCTTTAATTTAATAGGAAGTTCAGATTTATTTATTTTGTTAGGTACAATTTTCATGAAAAAAGATATATATTCTTTAGTTTGTCGTAAGTATTGCTACAAATTTACTGTTTTATTTTTCTTTTTTAGTTTCCAAGATAAAAGGTATTAAATAAACTTTTATATTAATGGTAAAAACACATAAAATAAATTATTTTTACCTTTCTAAAATTGATAGTTATGAGCAATATAAAATGGAAAACAGTTAAAGAATTTGAAGATATAACCTATAAAAAAAGTGGTGGAGTAGCACGTATTGCATTTAATAGACCAAATGTAAGAAATGCATTTAGACCAAAAACAACAAGCGAATTATTAGAAGCCTTTCATGATGCACAAGAAGATTTAAATATTGGGGTTGTGTTACTAACTGCCGAAGGACCAAGTACTAAAGATGGCGTTTATAGTTTTTGTAGTGGTGGAGATCAACGTGCACGTGGACATCAAGGCTATGTAGGTGAAGATAATTACCACAGATTAAACATTTTAGATGTTCAACGTTTAATTCGTTTTATGCCAAAAGTTGTAATTGCAGTTGTACCAGGTTGGGCTGTTGGCGGCGGACATAGTTTGCACGTGGTATGCGATTTAACTTTAGCTAGTAAAGAACATGCAATTTTTAAACAAACAGATGCCGATGTAACTAGTTTTGATGGTGGTTACGGTTCTGCATATTTGGCTAAAATGGTTGGACAAAAAAAAGCACGTGAAATATTTTTCTTAGGAAGAAATTATTCTGCACAAGAAGCTTTTGAAATGGGTATGGTAAATGCTGTAATTCCACATGATGAATTAGAAAGTACTGCATATCAATGGGCGCAAGAGATTTTAGAAAAATCACCAACTTCTATTAAAATGTTAAAATTTGCAATGAATTTAACCGATGATGGTATGGTAGGACAACAAGTATTTGCAGGTGAAGCAACCCGTTTAGCATATATGACAGAAGAAGCTAAAGAAGGTAGAGATGCGTTTTTAGAAAAACGTAAACCAAATTTTGATAAAAAATATTTACCATAATTAAAATGCTTTTTAGTATTTAGCTTATTAAAATAGATAACACTAGAAATATATTTGCATAAGATTAAACCTTTTTATAAAAAGAGAGTCTTACTTTGAAAATATAAAATGAAAAAATATTTAGTTTTAATTCTAGTTTGTCTTACTTTACAAGCCTTCTCTCAAGAAGATAATAATTATTTAACGGCCACAATAATAGGTTCCGGTTCGCCTAAATTTAATGTAGATCGGTCTGGGCCTTCAGTATTAATTTCTTATAAAAATACTGAAATTTTGGTTGATATGGGAAATGGTACACAAGCTAATTTAAATAAGTTAAATACTAAAATTAGAACTATTGATGGTTTACTTTTTACACACCATCATTTAGACCATAACGAAGAATTTACTCCTATTTTTATTCAATCACTTTTGGGAGGAAATAGTATAACTGTAGCAGGTCCAAATCCAACCACTGCATTAGTTACTAATATTTTTGATGTATATAATGAAGATATTAGCTATAGACTTTCAAAATCTGGAAGAAACTTAAATGATGTAATAGATAATATTACTTATAAAAATTTAGATGGAAACGAAACTTTTTATATTGGTGCTATAAAAATAAGTTGTACTGAAGTAAACCACAGTATAAAAACTTTAGCTTATCGTTTTGAAGTAGATAACCAATCTATTGTAATTTCAGGAGATTTAACATACTCTAAATCACTGCCTATTTTGGCTAAAAATGCAGATTATTTAATTATGGATTCTGGCGGAGCTATTGAATTAGGTTCTAATAGAGCTAAAAATAGAGGGAATAGAGCAAATACAAGAAATAACACAAGCAATATACAAAAAGCGCATGTTAATTTATCGGAAAGTTCTCAAATGGCTAAAGAAGCAAATGTTAAAAATTTAGTATTAACACATTTTAATTTTACCAATGTGGATGAGGAAGCAACAACTGTAGCTATTCGTAAAAATTATGGAGGAACAGTTTTATATGCTAAAGATTTAATGAAGTTGCCTTTGCGTTTAAGTGAAACTAATATTAGTAAAGTAAATTCAGCACTTAACCTTACATATCCAATTGTTGATACTGGTGTTAAAAGTTATTATTCAGATTTAGAAACTATTTCTGAACCATCTATAGATGACGACTTTTATGGTCAAGATGCAAATTACAATGGAAACCAACCTTCGTATACAGATAATAAAAATGGTACTGTAACTGATAATGTAACTGGATTGATGTGGCAAAAAGATATGGGCTTAAAAATGACTCTTGAAGAAGCGCTTTTAAAAGCAGAAAATTCTAATTTAGGAGGATATTCAGATTGGAGAATCCCTAATATAAAAGAATTGTATTCTCTTATTTTATTTACAGGAAAAGTAAAAGGAACTGTTGCTATTGATATGTTTATAGATACGGATTATTTTATTCAACCTTTAGGAGATACAACCAATGGTGAACGTGAAATAGATGCGCAAACTTGGTCTTCTACCGAATATGTAGGAAGAACCATGAATAATAATGAAACTATTTTTGGTGTAAATTTTATTGATGGGCGTATTAAAGGATATCCTAAATACAATCCAAGAACTAAAAATGAAAATAAAATGTATTTTAGAATGGTACGTGGTAATACTGCGTATGGCCAAAATAATTTTATAGATAATGGAGATGGTACTGTTAGCGATTATGCTACTGGTTTAATGTGGCAAAAAGTAGATGATGGTGTTGGAAAAAATTGGGAAGAGGCATTAACATATTCTAATAACCTAAAATTAGGTTCTTATACAGATTGGCGCTTACCTAATGCCAAAGAATTACAAAGTATAGTTGATTATTCTAGAGCTCCACAAACTACAAATTCACCTGCTATACATTCTATTTTTGAAACAACAGAAATTAGTGATCCTAATGGAAAAACAGGTCAATACCCATATTTTTGGACAAGTACAACCCATTTAGATGGTAGAAATCCAAATGCTAGTGCGGTTTATATTGCTTTTGGTGAAGGACAAGGAAAAATGAGAGGGAATTTAATGGATGTGCATGGTGCAGGTTGTCAAAGAAGTGATCCTAAAAGTGGTAATAAAAATAGCTACCCTCAGTTTTTTGGACCACAAGGAGATGTTAGGTATGTTTATAATTTTGTTAGAAGTGTTAGAGATATTAATGAAACAACAAAAAATATAAATACAACTCAAAAACTAAATAAAGAAACTAAAAATAGACAACAAGCACCACAGCTAAAGAATGGGAGAAATAATAACTCTCAAAGCTCTAATATAGCTCCTTCATTTGAAAACTTGCTTAAAAAAATGGATGTTAACAAGGATAATAAATTATCAAAAAATGAAGTAAAAGGGCGCCTAAAAGAAAATTTTGATAGACGAGATATTAATAAAGATGGTTTTATTACTGAAGATGAAATGAAGAATAGAATACGATAATTAGACACAATGTATATTGTAAAAAAATATGATTAGTATTTAACAAAAGTTATACAAATGTCATATTTTATACGTTATTCAAATTATAAAATATAAGTAACATGAGAAAAATTATTACATTACTATTAACGATGGTTTTATTGTCTTGTAACAACAAACAACATAAAACGGATAAAATAAATGAAGAAAAAGGGACCACTCAACATATTACTTCTGTAAACGAAAAGTTTAAAGAATTAAATCCTGAAACAATAAATGTTTTGCTAAAATCAAAAAATGGTAGTGTATCAGCAAATGAGGTAATGAAGATTTATTATCCACATGAAGTAACAATAGGAGAGGGGAATGAATCTATAGAAATTTCAGAAGCAAAATTAGAAAATGGAAATACCTTAGTCACTTTAGTGCATGACAATCTTTTAGATGATTCTATAAAAGCAAAAAAAATTATTTTAGAATTAAAAAATGAAAATAATAGGTGGTTTGTTGTTTCTATAAAAAATAATTGGAAATGTAGAGTAGGTAGGGGGCATACAGATTGGGGAATAGAATTGTGTAATTAAAATTCAGTATAATTTTACCCTAGTTTACTAATTTGTTTTAGTTTTTTTAAGTTAATTATTTCAATTTTTCTGTCAGAAACTTTAATGATTTTTTCTTTATTAAATTTTGATAAAGTATTAATAACGCTTTCTTTAGAATAGCCAAGCATATTTGCAAGGTC
This sequence comes from Lutibacter sp. A64, assembly GCF_022429565.1. Lineage (NCBI taxonomy): Bacteria > Pseudomonadati > Bacteroidota > Flavobacteriia > Flavobacteriales > Flavobacteriaceae > Lutibacter > Lutibacter sp. A64. The sequence goes on along the minus strand of NZ_CP092487.1, from coordinate 1,204,063 downwards.
TTTTCTAACCATTGGAATTTTAAAAGAATTGTTCTTGTAAATTTCAGCAAAATCAAGTAGTATTAATGATAAAGCTCCATCAATATTTTTTTGAGAAAGAGTTGTAATTCTATGAAACAAATTATTAGAAACACCAGACATATGTTTAATTAAATCTAAAGCAAAATTTCCGTTAGTTTTAATAAAGTTTTGAAATACACTTTTATCTATAAAACTTACTTTTGTTTTTTCTAATGCAGTAGCTGTAAAGTCAAAATTTTCAAAAGCAAAACAGCAAATTATACCAATGAAAGAATGTGATTGTACCAAACCAATTGTATAAGGTTTTCCATCATTAACTATTTCAAGTTTAGCTAAACCATCTACTAGATACAAAATATGGTTAACGGCAAAACCTCTTTTAATAATTATTTCATCTGGTGCAAACTCTATGTCGTTCTTATTTTTTAGAAGTTCATTTTGCTCTTGTTCATTTAAATTATTTAAGCATTTTTTGGCATCTATAAAGTCGAAATTAGAAACGGTTTCCTTTTTTATAAAATCAGGCATATAATTCTACATTTAATGGAATGTAAATTTACATTATTCATTATTAAAAATACCTTTATAATAAAGATTTTTATTGAAATTATAAACCTTACTTTTATGAGCAGATAACTTAAAGTAAAACTTGTTAATTTATTGGTTTTTAATTTTAAAATAAGTTATTTTAGGTCTAAGAATGCTTTTTTAAGAACAGAAAATTGTTAATATATTTTTTATATATTATTATTCTTGATTTGACGTTGTAATATGTTTATAGCTATTACAAAAAAGAGGTTGTTTTAAAATTTAATTTAAAACAACCTCTTTAAATTTTAAAGGAGTATTATTATTTAACCGCTACCAATTCTACATCAAAAATTAATGTTGCATTTGGAGGTATAATTCCACCAGCACCTTGGCTACCATAAGCCAATTCAGAAGGAATAACTAAACGAGCTTTGTCTCCAACTTTTAATAATTGAATTCCTTCATCCCAACCAGGAATAACTTGTCCAACACCAATTGTAAAATCAATAGGTTGTTTGCGTTGGTAAGAAGAATCAAATACTTTTCCGTCTAATAACTGACCTTTATAATGTACAGAAACCATGTTTCCTTTTTCAGCTTTTTTACCATTTCCTTCTTGTAAAACTTTATAGCGTAATCCACTAGGAGTTTCATCGTAACCCGTAGCTATTTTATCCATTTCAGCTTTCATAGCAGCTTTAGCTTCAGCTTCTCTTTTTGCTCTAGCGCCTTCAAAAACTCTAAATGCTTCAACAGCATTAAATTTTTCAGCAGCTTCACCAACTCTAATAATTTCAAGAGTTTCTATTATATCATTTTGAGCAATGCTATCAACAACATCTTGCCCTTCTACAACTTTACCAAAAACAGTATGTTTTTGATCTAACCAAGGAGTCGCAACATGTGTTATAAAAAACTGACTTCCGTTAGAAGCAGGTCCAGAGTTTGCCATAGATAAAACTCCAGGCGCATCGTGTTTTAATTCTGGATGAAATTCATCATCAAAACTATATCCAGGAGATCCTGTACCTGTTCCTAAAGGACATCCCCCTTGAATCATAAAATCAGCTATTACTCTATGAAATTTTAATCCGTCATAGTAAGGTTTTCCTTGTGGTTTAGAATTATTTTCTAAATTACCTTCAGCTAAAGCAACAAAGTTACCAACAGTTCCAGGTGTTTTTTTAAATTCTAAGTTTACTAAAATAGCACCTTTTGTGGTGTTAAATTTTGCGTATAATCCGTTATCCATTTTCTTGTTTATTTTAAAACGCAAAGATACATGCTTTCATTTGAAATAAAAGAAACTAACAGCTTATAATTACGTTAAACTTGGTGTATTATTACAATTAACTAACTGTTCAATAGCGTTTCATAAAAATTAGTTGTTATTTGTACTTATTTAAACAGCTATAAATAGTTTTAATTTTAAGATAAAAAATAGTATAATGTTTTGGGTAGTTTAATTTGTTAATGTTAATTGTAACTATGATACTTTAAACAATAATTATTTTTATTTAGAGTTTTTAATAGTGATTTTTAAATGATTTTTTATGCATATACAATCTAATACAAGTTTCAAATTTTTGGTAATGTTTTTAATGATAACATTTATTTCTTGTAATTCTAGTAATGATGATACGGAAGATGTTATTATTGAAGAAGAAGAGGAGGAAGTTGTTATTGAACCTGAAGAAAATGCTAATATCTCATGGAAGAATTGGTATTTATCGGTACCTGTTAATCGTGGTAATGGTAGCGCTACTTCTATTTTTTATGAAACTATAGAGAATAATAAGTTAACTGCTGAACAATCTAAATATTTTTATGAGAATTCTGATGGAAGTTATACGATGTATACAAAATTTACGGGCTTTACAACTTCTGGAGGGCCTTACGCTTTAGATGATGGAAAATATTGTAGAACAGAATTGCGTGAATTTTGGAAAGGAAATCAAACTACATCAGATAATTGGTCAATGTCTACAGGAACTCACATTTTAGAATCTACTGTACAAGTTGTTTATTGTGAAGGAACTGGGCAGACATATGTAGCACAAATTCATGGAATTGAAACAGAAGGTTTAAACGGTTCTCCTGCAACCGTAAAAGTACAATGGAAAAATGGAGATATTGTAATTGAATATTATCTAAAACCAGATGCTGGTGAAGATTGGACAAGTAAATTTGACGAGAAAATTACCATTGGAAAAGTTGATAATGAAAAATTTACAATTAAATTAAAAGTTGAAGACGGTAAATTATACTATGCCTTAGTTTGTGAAACAAAAAATATAGCAACCGATTATACCTTTGTTTTTGACTATGTTGAAAATGGTTATTTACATAATAATTATTTTAAAACGGGTAATTATTTTAAATGGAATAAAGATTATGAAGCATCTGCAGAAGTTATTTTATATAAAGTAATTACTTCTCATATATAATGTTTTGCAAAATAAAAAGCCTGAATTCTGTATGTAGAATTCAGGCTTTTTTTTAATAATTAATTTAAAAGAATTAGTTATTTAATTCTTTTAAAATTTCTTCAATAGCTTTGTCTAATTGTGGTTGTTTTCCAATTAAACGATCGTTAAAATTTTCATTTACATAAATATCTGGACTAACACCTTCGGTTTCTAAATTTTTGCCATCTAAAGTATAACATCCCCAAGAAGGTAATCTGTAAGACGAACCATCTACCAAGCGTTTGCTAGAAGTAAAAATAATCCATCTATAAGTTTCTGTACCAATAATTTTACCTAAACCAAGTTCTTTAAAACCAGCAGCTGTCATTTCTGCATCAGATAAAGACTGTTGGTTAATTAGCAACACAATTGGCTTGTCTGAATAACCAAAGTTAGATTGTTTGGCTAATTTACCTTCTCTGTATTTCCAGTTTAAATAGGTTCTTTGGCTTAAAAAGCGAAGTACTTCGTCGTGTACATTTCCACCAGTATTGTAACGTAAATCTAAAATTAAAGCATCTTTATCTGCTTCTGTGCTAGAAACTAAATCTTCTTTAAACTTTTGTAATTCTCCACCTCCCATATTTTTCATATGCACATAGGCTATTCTGTTGTTAGATTTAGAATCTACATAATTTTGATTTGCATCTTGCCATTCATCATAAATTAAATCACGAATAGCACCACTAGATGTTGTATGGATATTTACATCGAATTCTGAATTGTTTCTTTCAAAAGTTAAAGTTATTTCACGTAAAGAAGAAGGTGCGCTAAAATAGCGTTCTCTATTGTTTTTTGAATTAATTTTTTCTCCATTTACTGCTACAAGTTTATCTCCTTTTCTAAGGTTTTTTCCTGTTACATCTGCTGGACTTTCTTTTACAATATCATTTATTTCAAAAGGCTTCTCGTTATCAAAAATAATACCTGTAGCTATAGATCTTGTTCCATAAAAAGTAGCTTCTTCTTTTCCGTTAGAATTAAAACCAAAATGAGACGTGTTTAATTCACCTAACATATCGTTAAAAATAAGTCGTAATTGGGCTCTGTTTGAAATATATGGTAGGTAAGTAGCATATTGGTCTCTTAGTTTTTGCCAATCTTGTCCGTGAAAACTTTCGTTGTAGAAATTTTCTTCCATACCTGCCCAAGCCTCGTAATACATTTGATTGAATTCTTTAGATAGAGACAATTCAAACTTGGTATCTACTGCAATTTCTTTTAATTTATTTCCAGCAACATCTAATTTGTTAATACTTCCACCAACTAAAATATAAGTATTCTTTTTAGCTTGTACTAATTGGTAATTTCTAATTGGTTTATCACTAACTTTAACTGTTTTATTGTTTTCAAATGGTTCTATAGTAGTTTTCCAAAGTTGAGATTTTCCTTCGCTATGGTTAGAAATGTAAAGTACATATGTTTTTTTATCTTTTTGTATAATGGAAGGTTTTTGTTGTTGACCAAAACTAGGACTAATTTGAGTTAAACGATCCATTAATCCTTTTGTATTGATAGTTATTTTTAAAGTATCTTTCTTAGGTGTTTCTTCTTTGTCTTTTTTATTTTTAGAATCCTTTTTTTTATTCTTTTTTTCGTCTTCTTTAAATAATTTTGAGACTTCTTCAACCTTAAAAGGAGCTTCAAACTTATCTAAAGCCATTTGATAAATTTTAGAATTTTTTGTTCCAAAAGGGTAACTTGGTTGTAACCTATCAGAAGAAAAATACACATATTTACCATCTGGAGACCAAACTGGTTCAGATTCAGATACTTTAGTATTTGTTAAATTATCTATTGTTTTTGTAGAGATATTATATGTAAACACGTCGGTTTCAAAATCTCTGTAGGCGTTGTAAATTATATAATTATCGTCTGGAGAAAAATAAGGGTTAGAATTATAGAACGCCCAAAGTTCATCAGTTACAATAATTTCGCTTTTAAATGTAGTTAAGTCTAATAAACAAATATTGTTTCTACCGCTTAAATATACTCCTTGTGAAAGATCGCTATTGAAATAAATTTGACGGTTATTTTTTAAAACTTTTGTTAGTTGTTTTTCTTTTGAAGTTCCGTCTGCGTTTATTGTAAACCAGTTGTAATAACCTTTATAAGATTGGGAATAAAGTAAGGTTTTATTATTTTTTAACCATTTAACTTCTTGTACAGCTTCATTTGGATTTGTATTAATTTCTTTTACAAATTTACCTTCAATATCTGAAATAAATAATTTACCTCTAGATATAAAAGCTATTTTTTTCTCATCTGGTGAAATATCGAAATTACTAATTTTTCCTTTTACAGAATATGATTGCTCTTTTTCTAAAGTATTATTTTTTATAGTATTTATAGTTGGTTTTGAAGTTTTTCTAGTAGCAACATCGTAAACATAAATTTGATAGTCTTTTCTAAATACTATTTTTTTACCATTAGCACTTACTTTTGGCCACATAATAGAAGTTTTAAACGATGTTAATTGTTTTTTTTCTCCATTTTGAAGTGTGTATAAATTATACTCACCATTTGCTTCATCAGATTTAAAATAAAGCTTTCCATTTTCATCAAAAGTTACAGCAAAATCTTTACCTCTATAAGTTGTATGTTTTTTAAATTCTTTTGTTTTTGTATTGTACGATTTTATATCTGGATTGTAATCTCCTTTGTAGCGTTTTCTGTGTGCAAAACGTCCACTTTCCCAAGATTCATTAAAATAAAGTTCATCGTTTAAAGGGTTTTCAACCAAATTATGTACGGTGTTAAAATAGTGATCAAACACTCTTTTAGGTGTACCACCATCAATATTTACACTATAGGTTGTAAAACTATTATACCTGCCAGAAGTAAAATAAATTTTAGAACTATCCCAACTCCAAGAGCTTACTTCATCACTACTATCATGAAAGGTTAATTGTGTTATATTTCCACCATTAATAGGCATTATATAAACATCATTATTACCAAATTGATTGCTTGTAAAGGCAATCCATTTTCCATTTGGCGAAACACTTGGGTTAGTTTCGTTACCTTGCATTGCAGTTAATCTTTGTGTTGTACCACCTTCGGTAGCAACTTTCCATAAATCACTATCATAACTATAAATAATAAATTCAGCATCAGGTGTTAATGTGGGGTGTTCTGTAAAATAAGTTTCTTCAGTTTGTGAATAATTAAAAAAAGTTACAAAAAATAGAAGTAAACCTAAGTTTGTTTTTAAAGATTGTTTCATAAATTTTTGAGTTAATTTGAATTTTCTAATAAGTTTTTAAAGTTACTCTAAATTCTATAAAAAAATGTATTTAATTAAAAATTATAGATTGTGAAAAAACAAACTCCGCTAATTCTAAAAAAAATTGGCGGAGTTTATGGTTTTATGAGTAAGTTTAAAAAACTTTTAATATGTTATAATTCTTATTTTTTTACAGGGATGTTTTCTAAAATTTCCAATAAAAATTTCCAGAATTTTTGACTCGATTTAATATTTGCTTTTTCGTCTGGTGAGTGTGCTCCTTGAATTGTAGGTCCAAAAGAAATCATATCCATTTCTGGGTAATTAGTACCTAAAATACCACATTCTAAACCTGCGTGGCAAGCAACAACATCTGGTTTACTATTAAATAATTCTTTGTATTTTTTAGTTAAAACAGTTAAAATTTGAGAGTCAACATTTGGTTTCCATCCTGGATATGAACCAGAAAGTGTAACTTCATAACCTGCAATTTCAAAAGGAGCTCTAATTGTATTGGCTAAATCTTCTTTAGAAGTTTCTACAGATGATCTTGTTAAACAAAGTATTTTAATAAGTTCGTGTCCAACTGTTACACGTGCAATATTGTTAGAAGTTTCTACCAAACCTTCCATATCATTACTCATTCTATATACACCATTATGAGCTGCATATAGTGTTTTTATTAAAGTAGTTTGGCTAATAGCTGTCATAACTTTTTTAGGCATCTGAGCTTCTTTAGCTATAATTTCTAAATTAGGGTCAACAGTTTTTAATTCCTTTTTAATTTCTTTAGTAATCTTTTTTAAGGCTTTTAAAAACAAGTCTTTTTGAGAATTATAAACTGCTATAATAGCAAAACTTTCTCTTGGAATTGCATTTCGTAAACTACCACCATTAATTTCAGAAATACGGATATAATCTTGAACGGTATGCAATACTCTGTTCATAATTTTATTAGCGTTTCCTAATCCTCTGTGAATATCCATTCCAGAATGCCCACCATTTAAACCAGTAACTGATATAGTGTAACCAGTACTATTTGTAGGTGTACTTACTTCATTATAAGAGTTTTCTATAGTAATATCAATACCACCAGCACAACCTATATCAATTTCATCATCTTCTTCTGTATCTAAATTTAATAAAATTTCACCTTCTAAATACCCAGCTTGTAACCCTTTAGCACCTGTCATACCCGTTTCTTCATCAATAGTAAACAGGGCTTCAATTGCAGGGTGTTTAATATCTTTAGAAGCTAAAACACTCATTATAGCAGCAACTCCTAAACCATTATCTGCACCTAAAGTTGTACCTTCTGCAGTAACCCAATCTCCTTCAATTTTCATTTTAATTCCTTCTGAATCGAAATCAAAGTCAGTATCTGCATTTTTTTGATGTACCATATCTAAATGCGATTGCATTACAATGGTTTTACGGTTTTCCATACCTTTTGAGGCTGGTTTTTTTATAATTACGTTGCCTACTGGATCAACAACTGTTTTAAGATTCAAGCTATTTCCAAAATCAACCATAAATTGTATAACGCGTTCTTCTTTTTTTGAACCTCTTGGAACTGCATTTAAATCTGCAAAATTATTCCAAAGCTCTTTAGGCTCTAATGTTCTAATGTCATTACTCATAATCAATATTTATTATTTGGTTTATTTTATAATTTCTATAATTGTTTCATTTAATGGTTTGCGCACCTTTTTCATTTCGCTCATAATATCATCATCAGCTCTAAATCCTACTGGAAGTAATAAAACAGATTTTAAATTTTGTTCTTTTAAATTTAAAAGTTTATCTATTTTTTCTGGAATAAAACCTTCCATTGGACAAGCATCTATTTTTTCTACAGCACAAACAGTTAATAAATTACCTAAAATTAGATAGGCTTGTTGCTTTGCAGAAAGTTGTTTTTCTTCAATAGATTTTTTTTGAAAGATATTAATTAATTGTTCTCTAAAACGTGCAATAACAGATTCATCAACATTTCTAACTTTTTTTTCTAAATCAAAATAAGCATTTATGTCTTTTGAAGTTATATCGTTTTTAATACATAAAACAAGTAGGTGAGAAGCATCTGCTACTTGACGTTGGTAATAAGAATGTTCAACAATTTTTTCTTGTAATTCTTTATCGGAAATTACAACCATTTTTACAGGTTGTAGCCCAAAAGATGTTGCAGTTAAATTAAACGCATTTTTTAATGTGTTAATTTGTTGATTTGATAGTTTTTTAGATGGATTGAACTTTTTTGTTGCATATCTCCATTCTAAACTATTAATAATGCTCATTTTTGATAATTTTAGTAAAACAAATTTACTTTAAATATCTTAATTTTTAAGTAATAGTAGGCTTCAATTTTCATAAGTTAAAGTTAATTTTTAAATTTAGAATTATAAATGAATGCTATGAATGAAAAACTATTACATTTTATTTGGAAACTTAAGTTGTTTTCTATTAAAAATTTAGAAGCAACTAATGGTGATAAAATTCATATTATTTCTACTGGAATTCATAATTTAAATACGGGGCCAGATTTTTTAAATGCTAAAATTGAAATTGCCAATCAGGTTTGGGCAGGAAATGTGGAAATTCATATAAATTCTTCAGACTGGTATAAACATAGACATGAAACTGACACAAATTATGATGCTGTTATATTACACGTTGTTTGGGAGCATGATGTTGAAATATTTAGAAAAAATAATGTAGAAATAACAACATTAGAACTTAAAAAATATATATCAAAAGACTTGCTAAATAAGTACAATCAGCTTTTTAGTAAAAATAAAAAATGGATAAATTGTGAAAATGAAATAGCATCTATAGATTCATTTATTTTTGAAAATTGGATAGAACGACTTTATTTTGAAAGATTAGTGCAAAAATCAGAATTTATAAATAACACATTACAGGTTAACAATAATAATTGGGAAGCCACTTTATTTATATTGTTAGCAAAAAGTTTTGGATTAAAGGTAAATGGTGATGCTTTTTTAAATTTTGCAACTTCTTTTGATTTTTCAATTGTTAGAAAAGTATCTAATAATAAGGAGCAGTTAGAGGCATTATTTTTTGGTCAAGCTGGTTTATTAGCTAACGAAAATGAATCTGTTTATTTTCAGCAATTAAAAAAAGAATATGAATATTTAAAAGTAAAGTTTAATTTAAAACCCATTTCAAACGGACAAGTGCAGTTTTTTAGGTTAAGGCCTAATAATTTTCCAACAATACGCTTGTCTCAATTGGTTTTTTTATACAATAAGTATCAAAATTTATTTTCAAAAATAATTGAAATAGATACAATAGAATTATTTTATTCATTGTTTAAAGTTTCTACTTTACCGTATTGGGAAACACATTTTACTTTTGAAAAAGAATCTAAAAAAAGGAGTAAAAAACTTACGCAATCTTTTATAGATTTAATTTTAATAAATACTATAATTCCTTTAAAATTTGTTTACTTAAAAAGTTTAGGTAAAAATGATTTTAGTTCATTATTTGCTATTTTAGAACAAATTAAACCTGAAAAAAACACCATTGTTTCTAATTTTAATACTTTAAAAGTTAAAAGTCCGAATGCTTTTAAAACACAAGCTTTACTGCAATTAAAAAATGAATATTGTAGTAAGCAATTATGTTTACAATGTGCAATTGGTAAAACTGTTTTGAATAAAAGGTAACTTTATTTGGCTAAGAATATGTTTGCACTTATTTTTAATGAGTGGTTGTCTATAATTTGTCTTTTAGATAAGTAGAGATAAATATCCGATTTCTTTATTGAACAATTGTACCTAAAGTTTGTAAATCGATAATAAAACAATAGTTCTTATTTTAGTTGTTCGGATACCATTTTTTTAATCGAACATCTATATTAGTGTCTTTTAGATGTACCAGATTTTTAAATTCTGTAACATTACTAAAACCTTCACTTCCTCTAAAATGGTAAGGATAAACAACTTTAGGTTTAAACTCTAAAACTGCACTAGCTGCCTGGTTAATGTCCATTGTATATGGTAAATTCATACAAATAAAAGCAATATCTATATTTTGAAGTCTTCTCATTTCTATAATATCTTCAGTATCTCCAGAAATATAGACACGTTTATTGTCAATTGTTAAAAGATAACCATTACCTCTTCCTTTAGGATGCCTAGAATCTACAACTTCAGGTAAATTATACATTGGAATGGCTTGTATAAAATAATCTAATCTATGAATGCCTTGATCATTTTTTAAAACTACTATTTTCGAAGCGTATTTTTTAGGTAGTTGATTTGCAACTGCTTGTGGAACAATAAAAATAGCTTTTGAAGTATCAATGCCATCCAATGTTTTTTGATCTAAATGATCTCTGTGGATGTCTGTAATTAAAATAATATCTGGAACATTCTTGCTTTCAAATAGTTTAGAACCACCATATGGATCTACATATATAGTTTTATTATTATGTGTTAAAATTAAGCTTCCATGTAAAATTGGTTCAATTTTTAAAGTACCTTTTGAAGTTTTAAATTCATCAAAATTAGGTTTTTGAGCAAAAGTAATTCCACTTATAAAGGTTACTATAGCTATCAAATAAATGTGTAATTTCATGTGTTTGAATTATTTTAAAAGTTACATGCTTTTTGCTATAAGCCATTTCGTAGGAAATAAACTTTTTAGCATGCTCGTTTCATAAAATTAATTTAAATTTATAGTTATAAATATACTATTTAAATTAACAATCACTAAAATTATACCAAAATCTATATTTTAATTAAAGTCTTAAAAATTAACTATTATAATAATCTTTAACCCAGGCAATTATTTGATTTTCAGTTAATATATCTGAATTGTGTACGCCTAAAAGTTTACGAGAAAATTGTATATTATTTCTTATTTCTTTTTCTAATAACTTTTTCATTTTAGCAGGACCAAAAATTACAAGAGCATCACAATTTTCAATTTCTTTAAATAACTCTTTAAAAAACAGGTTAATTTGTTCATTTTTTTTATTTTCTCTGTTTTTCTCATAGGTAATATATTGCCCTCCAAATCTTCCATATTTTTTAGATTCACCAGAAACACGAACTCTGGTTTCTATGTTAGATTCAATTTTTTTAATGAAATGTTCATTATTTTTAGATAGCCTAATAATTGTAGCTTGTTTTGTGTCTATCCAAATTCCAATGTTTTTTTTCATAATCTACGTTTTAGTAATTAAACAGTTAGGGTAGAAGAAAGGTAGTTGAATTATACTTTAAAGTTACAAAATAAATAATTTATTACCCTATAAAAAAACATAAAAAAAAGAGGTCATCTAAAAAGTTCAATTTCCGTCAACTTGAATTTAGTTCAGGTTCTTAAAAGTGATTGGTTTATCTACCTTAATAAGATGCTGAAATAAATTCAGCTGACGAGTTTTTTACTTCTTAGATGTTCCTCTTTAACAATAATTAGATTGATTGAATTACTATTGTTTAAAAACAATATTTATTTTCAGAAATAACTTTTTCAGCTATTAATTTTCTTAATTTAATTGGGTTTGGATTGTTTACATATTTTGTAAAACGTTTTAAACCCATTAGCATCATACGTTGTTCATCTCCATCAGAAAAGTAAAGAATTGCTTCTTTTCCCATATTTGCCGATTTTTCTACAGCATTGAATAGATTTAATTGAGCCATTGCAATTTGGCATTCAGCATCTTTTTCAGAAGTCATTTTAGCTATTTTTTCTGCTTTTAAAATAGCAGATTCAGCCATATAAATTTCTATAAGAACTTCTGCAGCGGCTAAAATTAATTGTTGATGACTTTCTAAATCCATTCCAAATTTTTGAACAGCTTGACCAGAAATCATTAAAAATGCATTTTTTAATTTAGCAATCATTGCTTTTTCTTCTGAAAGTATTTCAGAAAAATCAGGAGTTTCAAAAGAAGGAATTCCCATTAAGCTATTACCAACTTCCATAGCAGGTGTTAATAAATCTATTTCGCCTTTCATTGCTTTTTTTAGTAACATTCCAACAGTTAAAAGTCTGTTTATTTCGTTGGTTCCTTCGTAAATTCTTGTAATTCTAGCATCTCTCCAGGCACTTTCCATTGGAGTATCTTTAGAGAATCCCATACCACCAAAAATTTGAATACCTTCATCTGAAACAAATTGAGAAACTTCAGATCCAAAGACTTTAATAACAGCACATTCTATTGCGTATTCTTGAAAAGCGGCTAATTCTGCATCTTGATGTGATTTTCCTGCAGCTAAACCATCATCAATCATATTCTGAATATCTTTTGCAGCTCTGTAATTTGCTGCATCTAACGTAAATGCTTTAGCACTCATTTCAGCATATTTTTTTTGGATAGCTCCAAAATTTGAAATAGCTGTTTTAAATTGTTTACGTTCGTTACCGTATTTTACAGATTCTGTAATAATTCTTCTACTAGCATCTAAACAAGCTGCTCCTAATTTAATACGACCAACATTTAATGAGTTTAAGGCAATTTTAAAACCTTTTCCTCTTTCTGAAAGCATATTTTCAACAGGAATTAATGTATCATTAAAAAATACTTGTCGGGTAGAAGAGGAAGTAATACCAAGTTTATGTTCTTCTTCACCTAAAGTTACACCATTCGGATTTTCTTTATCAAACTCCATGATAAAAGCTGTAATGTTTTTATCATCTTCAATACGTGCAAATACAATAAATATTTCGGCAAAACCTGCGTTTGAAATCCACATTTTTTGACCGTTAATTTTATAATGTGTTCCATCAGCAGTTAATTCGGCAGTTGTTTTACCAGAATTGGCATCACTACCAGCGCCAGGTTCTGTTAAACAATAGGCTCCAAATTTTTCTCCTGAAGTTAAAAGAGGTAAATATTTATTTTTTTGTGCTTCGGTTCCATATAAGAAAATTGGCATTGTTCCAATACCAGTATGTGCTCCAAAAGCTGTTCCTAAAGATCCGGTTGCTGAAGAAATATAATCTGTAACTAACATTGTTGAAACAAATCCCATTCCAATTCCACCATATTGTTCTGGAATTGCTACACCTAAAAAGCCCATTTCCCCGGCTTTACGCATTACTTCTTCTGTGAGTGCATAATCTTTATTTTCGAAACGTTCTTTATGTGGCCAAACTTCACGGTCTATAAATTCTATAACCGCTTCTTTCATCATTTTTTGTTCTTCATTAAATTCTTCTGAAATAAAGATATCTTCAGCTTTAGTTTCTTTGATTAGGAATTCTCCTCCTTTTATTGTTGCCATAATTTTTTTGATTTTTAGAAAATAGATTTAAGAAAAAAACTTTAGGTATTTTAGTTTCAAGCAATTTTAAAAGCCTATTTTATTCTTTGAAATTCTTCTAAATTATCTTCTATATTAGTTAATATTGGTTTAGTTATATTTTATGTGTTCTATTACACGTAGTTGGGTTCCCTGTTTGATTGAAGCGCCCATAAATTGTCAGAAAAAGAGTAAAGATTTGTTATTTATATTAGAAATTCAATTCTTTTCTCTAATGTTCTTTATTTTAATAATTCGTAAACACCTGCAGCACCTTGTCCTGTTCCAACACACATTGTTACAATACCGTATTTATTTTTACGTCTGCGCATTTCATTAAATAATTGTACTGAAAGTTTTGCTCCTGTACAACCTAGTGGGTGTCCTAAAGCAATGGCACCTCCATTTACATTAACAATATCTTGGTTAATGTTTAACTCTCGCATAACAGCTAAAGATTGCGATGCAAAAGCTTCATTTAATTCTATTAAATCAATATCATTTAAACTTAAATTTGCTTGTTTTAATGCTTTCGGAATTGCTTTTACAGGTCCCATTCCCATAATGCGAGGTTCTACACCAACCGCTGCAAAAGAAATCATACGTGCTATTGGTTCTATGTTTAGTTCTTTTACCATTTCTTCGCTCATTACTAATAAAAATGCAGCGCCATCACTCATTTGAGAAGAGTTTCCTGCAGTTACACTTCCACCTTGAGCAAATACAGGGCGTAGTTTTGATAATGCTTGTATTGAAGTTCCTTTACGAGGTCCTTCATCAGCTGACACGGTGTAATTTTTTGTTTGTTTTTTACCATTTTCATCTAAAAAAATGTTTTCAACAGTAATAGGAACAATATCGTCATTAAAAGTTCCATTAGCTTGTGCTTCTAATGCTTTCATATGCGATTTAAAAGCAAATTCATCTTGATCTTCTCGAGAAACCTTGAATTGTTGCGCTACTGCTTCAGCTGTTAAACCCATTCCCCAATAATAATCTTCGTTACCTGCTTTTGCAGATTTATAATTTGGAACTGGTCTGTATCCTCCCATTGGAATATAGCTCATACTTTCTACACCACCTGCAATAATACAATCTGCCATTCCAGATTGAATTTTAGCTACGGCAATACTTACAGTTTCTAATCCTGAGGCGCAATATCTATTAACGGTCATACCAGGAACGTCTTCAATTTTTAATCCCATTAAAGAAATTAAACGTCCAATATTTAATCCTTGTTCGGCTTCTGGCATTGCATTACCAACTATTACATCGTCTATTCTGTGTTTGTCTAATTGCGGAACATCTTTTAATAAATGTTCTATGGTTTCCGCAGCTAATTCATCGGGTCTTTTAAACCTAAAGACTCCGCGTGGAGCTTTACCAACTGCTGTTCTATATCCTTGTACTATATATGCTGTTTTCATTTTAAAATAGATTTTAGGTTTGAGTATTGAGTTTTTGTTAGCAATACTTTTTTGAAATGAATAGTTCATTTTTTGAACTTCAATAATTAAATTTAAAATTGGTTGAATGCTCTCTTTTGAAATTAGAATTTAATTCAATTGTTAAAATTAATTGTGTTTGTAATTCATAAGCTGATCCATTTGCAATACTCAAAAAATGTTTAAATTCTTTGTTTGAGTTTCGTCCAGCGCCTTCTGCTATATTTGAAGGTATTGAAACTGAACATCTTTTAATTTGAGAAATTAATCCATATTTTTCATCAGTTGGAAGTATAGCAACAACCTCATAAACTAACTTTGTTAGTTCTATTGATTTTTGCCAAATTTTTAAATCTTCAACTTTATGCATAATGTAGGTTATCTAATTACTCAATACTAACTACTCAACTCTAGTTACGTAGCGGTTTCCCTGTTTTTAACATATGTTCAATACGCTCTAAAGTTTTTCGTTCAGTCATTAAACTCATAAACGCTTCACGTTCTAGATCTAGCAAGTATTTTTCTGAAACATAAGTTGCTTCAGATAAATCTCCACCAGCCATTACATAACCTAATTTATTGGCTATTTTTTTGTCGTGCTCAGAAGCGTAATGTCCTTTTTCTAAACTATCCGTTCCAACTAAAAACATACCTAAAGCTTGTTGTCCGTATACCAATACTTCTTTTGGAACAGGTTGTGTATAACCATCTTCTAACATTTGAATTGCGTAACGTTTTGCCGTAGCAATTTGTCGGTCTTTGTTAACCACAACTATATCTTTATGTTCTTTTAAGAAACCTAAATCGTAGCCTTCGTGTGCAGAAGTTGCTACTTTAGCCATAGCAACATTAATAAAGTAATCTCTTAGTTTATTTAGTTTTACATCGTCTTTTAAAACACCTTCTGAAGCTCTTAAAGCCATTTCTTTAGAACCAGCTCCGCCAGGAATAATTCCAACACCAAATTCTACTAAACCAATATAAGTTTCAGCAGCAGCAATTACTTTATCTGCGTGCATACTTAATTCGCAACCACCACCAAAAGTGTATCCGTGAGGCGTAATTAATGTTGGGCAAGAAGAGTAACGCAAACGCATTACAGTATCTTGAAAATATTTAACCGAGAAGTTTAACTCGTCATATTCTTGCTCAATTGCCATCATAAAAACCATAGCTAAATTGGCACCCACAGTAAAGTTAGCAGCTTGGTTACCTAATATAACTGCGTTATATTCGGTTTCTGCTAAATCAATACCTTTATTAATTGCCTGTAAAACTTCACCACCTAGTGTGTTCATTTTAGATTGAAATTCCACATTTAAAATTCCGTCTCCTAAATGTTGAATGGAAGCACCAGAATTAGACCAAATAGTTTTTGCTTCGCGAATATTATCTAGAATTATAAAACTATCTTGACCAGGTATTTTAACTTGTTCTTTTGAAGGAATATCATAATAGTATTTAGCGCCGTCACAAACAGTGTAGAAAGATTTATTTCCACTAGCAACCATTTCAGTTACCCAACTTGCAACAGGTATATTTTCGGCTTGCATTAAATCAATACCTTTTTCTACACCAATGGCATCCCAAATTTGAAAAGGTCCGTGTTCCCAACCAAAACCAGCTTTCATAGCATCGTCTAGTCGGTATAATTCATCTGAAATTTCAGGAATTCTATTTTGAACGTATCCAAACATTGCAGCGAAGTTTTTTCTATAAAATTCTCCGGCTTTATCTTTTCCTTTTATTAAAACTTTAAAACGATCAATAACTTTATCAATAGTTTTAGTTAATTCTAAAGTTGCAAATTTTGCACGTTTACTTGGGCGGTATTCTAAAGTATCTAAATCTAAAGATAGAATGGATTTTTTACCACCTTCAACAACTTTTTTGTAAAAACCTTGTCCGGTTTTACTACCAAGCCATTTATTTTCCATCATTGTATTAATAAATTTAGGAAGTTTAAACAGTTCGTGCGATTCGTCTGTTGGGCAATTTTCATAAATACCATTGGCAACGTGTACCAGAGTATCTAAACCAACAACATCTACTGTTCTAAACGTAGCAGATTTTGGGCGGCCAATAACTGGGCCGGTTAATTTATCTACTTCTTCAACAGTTAAACCTAATTCTTTTACTTGATGGAAAAGACTCATAATACCAAAAATACCAACTCTGTTTCCAATAAATGCTGGAGTATCTTTTGCTAAAACTGAAGTTTTTCCTAAGAATTTTTCTCCATACATCATTAAAAAGTCAGTAACGTCTTTAGAACAATTTGGACCAGGAACTACTTCAAATAATTTTAAATAACGTGGCGGATTAAAAAAGTGCGTTACTGCAAAATGTTTTTGAAAATCTTCACTTTTGCCTTCATTCATATAACTAATAGGAATTCCAGAAGTATTAGAAGTTATTAGAGTTCCAGGTTTTCGGTATTTTTCAACTTGTTCAAGAACAGATTTTTTAATATCTAAACGCTCTATAACAACCTCAATAATCCAATCTACATCTTTAATTTTATGTAAATCATCTTTTAAATTTCCTGTAGAAATTCTACTAGCAAATTTTTGATTGTAAATAGGTGAGGGTTTAGATTTTAACGAAGCTTTTAAACTATCGTTTACCAATCGGTTTCTAACGTTCTTGTTTTCAAGTGTTAAACCTTTTGCTTTTTCTGCCTCGTTTAATTCTCGCGGAATAATATCGAGTAGCAAAACTTCAACACCAATGTTTGCAAAATGACATGCAATTCCAGATCCCATAATACCGGAGCCTATAACTGCAACTTTTTTAATTGGTCTTTTCATTATTTATGTTTTTTTATTTAGTATGTACGTTTTCAAAAATTGCTTTTTTAGCAATTAAATCGTTTATGGTTTTAGCAACTTCAAAAAAGTTTTGAATTTTTTCAGGATCAAGTTGGCTTTTTACGGCTTCATTAAATTGAATGACATGTTCCTTAGAAATTTTTCTTTTTTTTAATCCATAACTTGTTAATTTTATTAATACACCTCGTCCGTCGTTAGGGTTTTTTTCTCTGTATATAGCACCCCTTTCTTCCATATTTTTTAATACACGAGATAAACTAGTTGGCTCCATACCCATTTGCGGTCCTAAAGAGGTAGATGGTGTACCATTTACTTTGTCTATATTTAATAATACAAATGCCATAGACATTGTACTATCATATTTTGAAGCCTGTTCATTATACATTTTTGCAACTGCCTGCCATGTTGCTCTAAGTACGTGATCTATAGTTTGTTCTTTTTGCATTTCTCAAATATATAAAAAAAATACTATGCACGCATAATAAATTGAAAAAATACCTATCAAAAAAGATTTGTTTGCTTTTTATAAAAAAAATGAATAAGTTTAAAAAACTAAAACTAACTATAAAAATATGACTACTAAAGAATTAATTGGAAAGGTTATTATTCAAGAAAACATTGACACGGTTGATGAAAACAAAATACCAAAAACATTTGTAATTAATGTTCCCGATCCGTTTAAATCTTATTATAGCAGGTTTACAGATATTAATAAACCTATTTCTATAATTTTTGTAACTAAAGTTCAAAATTCTTTTGAAAAAATATTAAGAACAACTAGAAAAATTAATGAGACTTATAATTTAGAATTAATAGGTGCTAAATGTGAAATTTCAATTGGATCGAGAAAACTGAATGGGATACGAGTAAAAGGTATAAATAGATATACAGAAATAGCAACTATACAACAATATTACCACAACGCTGGTTTTGAATTTGCAAAAAGTGAAAAATTTAAAGATACAGATGCACTAATTAGAATAAACAGATTTTTTAATATAGACGAATTAGAAAAAGGATTTTACCAATCTAAAGAAGAAAGTGATGTTTTTTATATAGAAATTCCAGAGCACTTATCTTGGGAAGAATTTAGAACCTATACTTTTGAAATTAAAAATAATATTACAGATAAAAGTTATGACATTGCTAAAGGTATTTTTTATACAAATGCAGGAATAACAGAAATGCTGCGTGTAGTTAAACCAAAGGCAACTATTGAGTTTTTAAAAGAAATTCAGCGAAAATATATCGAGAAAATTTATTAATTTATTGCGAGTTTAGCCAATTTCAAATAAAATAATTTTACTTTCGTTTTTTTAAATCAATAATAAAAAGAATGAAACATGTTTTAACGGTTGAAAATGTGAGTAAAAGCTATGGAGATTTTACAGCATTAAACAACGTTTCAATTTCGGTTCCAAAAGGAAGTGTTTTTGGATTATTAGGACCAAACGGAGCTGGAAAAACCTCACTTATTAGAATTATAAATCAAATTACCTTACCAGATAAAGGTATCATATATTTGGATGGAGAAGAGCTTAAGCCTGAATACGTACAGCAAATAGGGTATTTACCTGAAGAGCGAGGTTTGTATAAAGGTATGAAAGTTGGTGAACAAGCTTTGTATTTAGCACAACTTAAAGGCTTGTCTAAAACAGATGCTAAAAAGAAGCTAAAATATTGGTTCGAAAAATTTGATATTAGTGATTGGTGGGATAAAAAAATTCAGGAACTTTCTAAAGGAATGGCGCAAAAAGTACAATTTATTGTAACCGTTATGCACACGCCTAAATTATTGATTTTTGACGAACCTTTTAGTGGTTTTGATCCAATTAATGCCAACTTAATTAAAGATGAAATCTTAAAATTACGAGATGAAGGAGCAAGTATTATTTTTTCTACTCACAGAATGGAATCTGTTGAGGAGTTATGCGATTATATAGCTTTGATAGATAAATCTAAGAAAATTTTAGACGGAAAGTTAAATGATATTAAAGAAGAATTTAAAACCAATCAGTTTGAAGTTGGCTTATCATGCAACGATAAAAATGTTCTTTTAAAGGAAATAAATTCAAAATTTACTACAGCAACTTCAGAAACAATGACTTTTAACGAAGATCTTCGTTTAATTGTAGATTTAAAAAACACAGAATCTTCAAAAGATTTAATTCAATTTTTAAATAACAAAGCACAAATCACTCATTTTACTGAAATTATTCCAAGTGCTAACGATATATTTTTAAAAGCTGTAGCAAATAATTTATAATTGAAAAAGATAATCTTTTAGTTTTCAATCTTTTAATCATTCAAAATACCTAATGGATAAATTAAAATTAATAATAAAAAGAGAGTTTTTAGCAAAAGTTAAAAACAAATCGTTTATAGTAATGACCATATTAAGTCCGCTTTTAATGGTTGGGCTTAGCGCATTAATTATATTTTTAAATGTAAAAAATAGTGAAGAGGTAAAAACAATAGCATTTGTAGATGAATCTAACGTATTAGAATCTGTATTTACAGATTCAAATTCAATTAAATATGTAGATTTAACAGTACTAGGTATTGATGAGGCAAGAAAACAAACAGAAGGTAATTATTACGGTATTTTATACATTCCCAAAAAAGATAGTTTAACAGCAATAGCTTCAAATATTTCATTTTATTCTGAAGATGCACCTAGTTTAAGTTTATTAAGTAATATTGAAAGTATTTTAGAAAAACGAATTAGAGATTTAAAAATAGAACAACTTAATTTTGATATAGAAAAAATTAAAGCAACAGAAACTACAATTAATATAGCAACAGAAAATTTTACAGGTGAAAAATCTTCAAAAATTGGAAGTATTTTAAGAATGGTTGCAGGAGGTGGATTTGGCTATTTAATTTTTATGTTTATAATTATTTACGGAACCTCTGTAATGCGTAGTGTTATTGAAGAAAAAACAAGTAGAATAATTGAAGTTATAATTTCATCAGTAAAACCATTTCAATTAATGATGGGGAAAATTTTAGGAAATGCGTTAGCTGGTATTTTACAGTTTGTTATTTGGATGATTTCAGCCGGATTTTTAATGTACATTTTATCTTTATTTTTTGCTGCTGATGCATCAGTTTCTAGTGCAGCAATAGGACAGGTGGATTCTGAAATTACACAACAAGTAGAACAAACTTTAATGAGCGATATTCAAATTGCCTTTATGGAAGTGAGAAACTTACCAATTTTAACCATGTTTTTTTCATTTATAATATATTTTATTGGAGGTTATTTAATTTATAGTTCTATTTATGCGGCAATCGGTGCTGCGGTTGATAGCGAAACCGATACACAACAATTTATGATGCCCGTTTTAATGCCGTTAGTTATTGCAATTTATGTTGGTTTTTCTGTAATAGAAAATCCGCACGGACCAATAGCGCTTGCATTTTCATTGTTTCCATTAACATCACCAATTGTTATGTTAATGCGAATACCATTTGGAGTACCAATGTGGCAAATTATTACTTCTATGTTACTTTTAATAGGTACATTTTTATTAATAGTTTGGTTTGCAGCAAAAATTTATAGAGTCGGTATTTTAATGTACGGAAAAAAACCAAGCTATAAAGAATTGTATAAATGGTTAAAATATTAAAGAAGTTTTTATTTTTAAAATAACTACAATAAATTAGTGGTAAAATTTAAATATGGAAGGAGTTGTCGACTTTTTAAATTATGAAATTGATTTTAGTAAAGATATACACATAACTGTTAAAGCAATTTTAATAGTTATTATTACTTTAATACTTGCTTCTGTAGTTTTAAAATTTATAAAAAAAATAATAACAAAAAATTTACCAAAAGAAGATAAAATAAAATTTAGATCGTTATTTTCTTATAGTAAATGGTTTATTTATGTAATAATTGTTTTAACCACATTCCATAATATAGGTGTTAATATAACAGGGGTTTTTGCAGCTTCAGCGGCCTTGTTAGTAGGTATAGGTTTAGCATTACAAACCTTATTTCAAGATATAATTTCAGGTGTTTTTATAATAGTTGATCAATCTGTTCATGTAGGTGATATTATAGAGTTAGAAGGTAAAGTAGGTAGAGTTGAGGAAATTAAATTAAGAACAACAAGAGCTGTTACTATAGATAATAAAGTGCTAATTATCCCAAATCATTTATACTTAACAAATAGTTTATATAATTGGACAGCCAACGGAAAAGAAACGCGAGAACATATTTTAGTAGGTGTGGCTTATGGCAGTGATACAGAATTAGTAAAGCAATTATTACTTGAAGCAGCTGCTTCTCATTCAGCAGTTTTAGCAGAACCTAAACCTTTAGTTTTATTCGTTAATTTTGGAGATAGTTCATTAGATTTTAAATTAATTTTCACATTAAATGATAGTTTTCTCGCATCTATACCTAAAAGTGACATCCGTTTTAAAATTGATACACTTTTTAAAGAACACAATATATCAATTCCATTTCCTCAAAGAGATGTTCATGTTATTAAGTCGGAAAATTAAAAAAAAGCATATATAAAAACTTGAAATTTATTTTTGATACCAGATACCAGTTTCTAAATGCTAAAAACAAATTAAAATAAATGTTGGCTTACTTTTTGAAGTGAAAAATAAGTATAATTTGAAATTCATTAAAAATACTATAAATGTCGAAAATATTAATAATTGAAGATGAAGCTGCAATTCGCAGAGTATTAACAAAAATTATTTCTGAAGAAAATGATGCCTATCAGGTAGAAGGAGCAGAGGATGGTTTAGTTGGTTTAGAAATGATTACAAAATCGGATTATGATTTAGTGCTTTGTGATATTAAAATGCCTAAAATGGATGGTGTTGAGGTGTTGGAAAAAGTAAAAAAAATTAAACCTGAAATTCCTATTGTTATGATTTCTGGCCACGGAGATCTTGATACAGCTGTAAATACAATGCGTTTAGGAGCTTTTGATTATATTTCAAAACCGCCAGATTTAAATCGTTTACTAAATACTGTTAGAAATGCACTTGACAGAAAACAATTAATTGTACAAAATAAACTTTTAAAGAAAAAAGTGAGTAAAAAGTATGAGATGATTGGTACAAGTGCAGCCATAACTCATATAAAAGATATGATTGAAAAAGTAGCTCCAACAGATGCTAGAGTTTTAATAACTGGACCAAATGGAACAGGTAAAGAGTTGGTAGCGCATTGGTTACATGAAAAAAGTGCTAGAACAAAAGCACCTATGATTGAAGTAAACTGTGCTGCAATTCCTTCAGAATTAATAGAAAGTGAGCTTTTTGGACATGTAAAAGGATCGTTTACAGGAGCTAATAAAGATAGAGCGGGTAAATTTGAAGCAGCAAATGGAGGAACCATTTTTTTAGATGAAATTGGAGATATGAGTCTGTCTGCTCAAGCTAAAGTTTTAAGAGCATTACAAGAAAATAAAATATCTAGAGTAGGTAGCGATAAAGATATTAAAGTAGATGTAAGAGTAATTGCAGCCACTAATAAAAACTTAACTAAAGAAATTGCAGATGGAAAATTTAGAGAAGATTTATACCATAGATTGGCTGTAATTTTAATAGAAGTACCAGCATTAAACGATAGAAGAAATGATATTCCTTTGTTAATTAACTTTTTTGCTGCACAAGTTGCTAGTGAACAAGGTACAGCTGTAAAAACTTTTTCTGAAAAAGCCATAAAACTTTTACAAGAATATAGTTGGACAGGTAATATTAGAGAACTAAGAAATGTAGTAGAACGACTTATTATTTTAGGAGAAAAAGTTGTTTCAGAAAATGATGTAAAGCTTTTTGCTAGTAAATAGTTAAACCTTATATCTTTTATTTATAAGTATAAATAAATCTTATGTTAATATAAATAATTAGCATAAGATTTTTATTTTATTTATAGTTTTAGACTGTATATTTGTAATGTTAAAAAAGAATATTAATAATTAAAAATAATAAAAAATGGCAACAGCTGTAGGTAAAAAATTTCCAGACTTAAATGTAGATGCAATGAACGAAATGGGTGATACATTTAAAGTAAATGTATTAGAAGAAGCAATTAATAATAACAAAAAAGTATTGTTATTTTGGTACCCAAAAGATTTTACATTTGTTTGTCCAACTGAATTACACGCTTTTCAAGAAGCTTTAGGTGAATTTGAAAAAAGAAATACAGTAGTAATTGGAGCTTCTTGTGATACTCCAGAAGTACATTTTGCTTGGTTAAATACACCAAAAGATAATGGAGGTATTGAAGGTGTTACATACCCAATTTTAGCAGATAGTAACCGTAATTTATCAAGTATTTTAGGTATTTTAGATATTACAGAAGAAACTTTTGATGAAGCAACAGGAACTGTTCAAGTTGAAGGAGATAATGTAACATATAGAGCTACTTACTTAATTGATGAAGACGGAGTAGTTTTTCATGAAGGAATAAATCATATGCCAGTTGGTAGAAATGTAAATGAATATTTACGTTTAATAGACGCTTATACGCACGTTCAAAAAAATGGAGAAGTTTGTCCAGCTAACTGGGAAGAAGGAAAAGATGCAATGTCTCCAAACGCAAAAGGAACAGCAGAATACTTAGCTTCACACTAAAAAATAATAAATTATGTTTCAAGAGTTAACAGAAGATAATCTAGAGCAAATTGTAGCTGATAATAAAACTGTAGTTGTACAATATGCAGCTACTTGGTGTGGTAATTGTAGAATTATGAAACCAAAGTTTAAAAAATTAGCTACTGAAAATCCAGATGCTGTTTTTGTAATTGCTGATGCAGAAAAATTTCCAAATACGCGTAAATTAGCAACTGTAGATAATTTACCAACGTTTGCAACTTTTAAAGCAGGAGCTTTTGTAAATCAAGTACAAACAAATAAATTTGAAATTTTAAAAGACTTAGTAAATGAAGTTACCAGTAATTAAGCACTTAACTAATTTTATCGAAGAAAACGATCAAGATTATGTTATTGAAACCATAGAAACTTTGGAAGCTTTAACTGAAGTGCCATCGTTAAAGGATGAAGAGTTAGATGTTATTGGTGAAATTATTTCTAATCTTTATGGTGCCATAGAAGTTGATAAAATGGTTAAAGATGGTATGCCAAAAAAAGAAGCATTAAACACATTTATGAAACGTGTTTTAGGATCTATTGATTCTTAATATAATTTACTACAACTATAATAATCATAAGAAATCCCAAGTTTAGCTTGGGATTTCTTTTATTTATAAATAATTTAAGAATATTTTAAAAATTAATAACCTTCAGAAATATTTTTTAATTCATTTTTATTAGAAATTTTAATTTTTTTACCTTGTAAATCAATTACGCCATCTTTTTTAAGATTAGATAATAATCGTATAGCAGATTCTGTAGCTGTTCCAATAGTGTTTGCAATTTCTTCACGAGTTAAAACAACATCAATAAAGCCTTTATTATCTAAGCCAAATACTTCTTCTAAATGCAATAAAGTTTCTGCTAATCTATCTTTAACGGGCTTTTGAGCCATTTGAGATATTAAAGTATTAGCTTCATTTAATTGATGTGAAATATTTCTCATTAAATTAAGAGAGAATTGATTATTTACCTTAATGGTATCTAAGATATCTCCTTTTGGTATAAAACAAACATGCATATCTTCAAGGGCAATTGCATTTAATCCAACTAATTCTTCACTTAATAAAGAACGATGTCCTAAAATATCTCCTCCTTTAATAAATTTTATAATTTGCTCTTTACCGTTGGTATTTAGTTTTGTTAATTTTCCTTTACCATCTTTAATGCAATACAAACCATTTATAGCACTTCCTTCTGTCATTAAATGTTCTCCTTTTTTTATAATAACAGTTGTTTTATGATCAGAAAAAGTTTCTATTTCATCATTAGTTAATGTTTTTAAAGCATTAAATCTTTTTATAATACATTGCCTGCAGTTCGACATACGAATAGGAATAGTTTTAATTAAAACATTACAAATTTACAAAATTAAATGATACTATTTAGTTATATAATATGATATTTGTCATTGTTATACCGTAAGAAATCAATAGTTTTGTAGTGTTAATTTAGCAATATGAGTGTAAAAAATTGTTATCACTGCGGTGCGGATTGTGGCAAAAAACCAGTAGAGTTTAATGATAAGTTTTTTTGTTGCAACGGTTGTAAAACTGTTTACGAAATATTAAACGCTAGCGAATTAACTTGTTATTACGATTTAGAATCTTCTCCTGGTTCAATACCTTCCGATATTAAAGGAAAGTACAATTACTTAGATAACGAAGAAATAATTGAAAAACTTTTAGAATTTAACGATACTGAAACTTCAGTTGTAGAATTTTACATTCCAAGTATACATTGTAGTTCTTGTATTTGGGTATTAGAAAATTTAAATAAGCTTAATGAAGGGGTAACTATTTCAATGGTTAATTTTCCAAAGAAATTATTACGAATTACTTTTAAGAATAAAAGCACCAATTTAAAAGAATTAGTAGAGTTAATAACATCAATAGGGTATGAGCCATATATAAGTTTAGAGGATGCGGATTCTAAAAAAAATAAGGTTGACAAAACATTAATTTATCAGGTCGCTATTGCTGCATTTGCTTTTGGTAATATAATGTTATTATCCTTTCCAGAGTATTTTGAAGTTGATGAATTTTGGTTAGAAAAATACAAGCATTTATTTAGATTGTTAATGTTTGTAATGGTAATACCCGTTGTTTTTTATTCGGCAAAAGACTATTTTATTTCTGCTTACAAAGGTTTAAAACATAAAATGTTAAATATTGATGTTCCAATAGCTTTAGGAATTTCTGTCTTATTTGTAAGAAGTACTGTAGAAATATTTTTAGATATTGGTTCTGGTTTTTTTGATAGTTTATCTGGTTTGGTTTTCTTTTTATTATTAGGTAAATTTTTTCAACAAAAAACATATAACTTTTTATCGTTTGAGAGAGATTATAAATCTTATTTTCCAATAGCAGTTTCTTTAATTTTAGATGATAAAGAAATAAATATACAGGTAAAAGATATAAAAAAAGGCGATCGTCTTTTAATTAGAAACGGAGAATTGATTCCTGTAGATGGTATTTTAATAAATGGAAATGCAGCTATAGATTACAGTTTTGTTACTGGAGAATCTATACCTGTAATAAAAAATTCTGGAGATAAATTATTTGCTGGAGGAAAACAAACTGCGGGCGCTATTGAAATGGAAGTAATAAATTCTATTGAACAAAGTTATTTAACTCAGTTATGGAGTAATGATGTTTTTAATAAATCTAACGAAAAAACTATAAAAAATATTACAGATTCTATAAGTAGATTTTTTACAATTGCTATTTTATTAATTGCCTTTTTGGGTGGTGTTTTTTGGTACTTTTATAATGTTGATATGTTGTTTAATGTTGTAACGGCAGTGTTAATTATAGCCTGTCCTTGTGCATTAGCTTTATCAGCTCCATTTGCTTTTGGAAATATTTTACGAATTTTTGGATATAAGAATTTTTATTTAAAGAATTCAGAAACCATAGAAAATACATCAAAAGTAGATACTATTATTTTTGATAAAACAGGAACCATTACAACAAGTGATAAATCTCAGTTAACATATTATGGAACTGCATTAACCGATGTGGAAAAAAGTAGTTTAAAAAGTATATTAAGAGCTTCAAATCACCCATTAAGCAGATCTTTATATGAATTTTTAGATGTAGAGTCATTAATTGAAAAACCAACTTCTTTTAATGAAATTTTAGGAAAAGGTATTGAAGCAACTATAAATAATACCACTTTTAAAATTGGAGCTTCAAGTTTTGTAGAAGCTAAATCTGTAGCTACTAATGAAACGTCTATTTATATAAAAATAAACAATGAATTTAAAGGATATTATTTATTTAAAAACAGTTATAGAGAAGGAACAAAAGAAGTTTTTGAAAAGTTAGGTGTAAATTACAATTTGGTAATACTGTCTGGAGATAATGATGGAGAAAAGCAGTATTTACAAACGCTATTACCTAAAAACACATTGTTTAAATTTAATCAAAAACCAGAAGATAAGTTAGAGTTTATAAAAAACATGCAAGAAAATAATAAGAAAGTTATGATGATTGGAGATGGACTAAATGATGCAGGTGCATTGGCTCAAAGTAATGTTGGTATTGCTATTTCTGAAGACGTAAATGTATTTTCTCCAGCTTGTGATGCCATTTTAGATGCTAAACTCTTTAATAAATTACCAGAGTTTTTAGAGCTTTCTAAAAAAACTATAGCTATAATAAAAGCTAGTTTTGTCTTATCGTTTTGTTATAATGTAATTGGTTTATATTTTGCTTTGACAGGAATGTTAACTCCTGTTGTAGCAGCAATTTTAATGCCTTTAAGTTCAATTTCAATTGTAGTGTTTGTAACTATTCTTACAAATTGGGTTTCAAAAAAGTTATAATTTCGTACATTAGATAAAATCTAATTAAAATAGTATGATATTTATCATACTATTTTACAAATTAAATAATATTTTTGTCATTTATTCCAAAAAATAACTAATTAAATTAAAAATGGAGGTAGTTTACATAACTATAGGTGTAAGTATTATTGTTGCCGTGTTTTTTTTTATAGTATTTATAAAGTCTGTAAAATCGGGACAGTATGAGGATACCTACACGCCGTCTGTAAGAATGTTATTTGATGATGAATTGGTTACAAAGAAAAAAGAAAAATTAGTTCAAAAAGAACAATTAGAAAATCAACAAGAATAATTATATAATCATTTAAATTAATCAAACAAGTATGGAAAAAGAACAGTTTTATTATGATAATAAAATAGTTAAAATGTTTCTTTGGGCTACAATTCTATGGGGAGTTGTAGGAATGTTAGTAGGGCTTTTAGTAGCACTTCTTTTTGTTTTCCCAGGATTATTAGAGTTTACAGGTTCAGATAGTGCTATTTCTTGGTTAAGTTTTGGTCGTTTACGTCCTTTACATACCAACGCAGTTATTTTTGCCTTTGTAGGGAACGGTATTTTCTTAGGGGTTTACTACTCAACTCAGAGATTACTTAAAACAAGAATGTTTAATGACGTTTTAAGTAGAATTCATTTTTGGGGCTGGCAATCAATTATAGTAGCAGCTGCAATTACATTACCTTTAGGGTTATCATCATCTAAAGAATATGCCGAATTAGAATGGCCAATAGATATTGCCGTTGTTTTAATCTGGGTAGTTTTTGGAATAAACCTTATTGGAACCATTTTAAAAAGAAGACAAAGACATATTTATGTAGCAATATGGTTTTATATTGCAACATTAGTAACTATTGCTGTTCTATACATATTTAACAATTTAGAAATGCCTGTGTCTGCATTTAAAAGTTATTCAGTTTACTCTGGAGTACAAGATGCATTGGTACAATGGTGGTACGGACATAATGCGGTGGCGTTTTTCTTAACAACACCAATTCTAGGTTTAATGTATTACTTTGTTCCTAAAGTTGCTAATAGACCAGTTTATTCTTATAGACTTTCTATTATTCACTTCTGGACATTAATATTTTTATACATTTGGGCTGGACCTCACCATTTATTATATACAGCATTACCAGAATGGGCACAAAATTTAGGTACTGTATTTTCTGTAATGCTTATTTTCCCATCTTGGGGTGGTATGATAAACGGATTGTTAACCTTGCGTGGAGCTTGGGATAAAGTTCGTGAAAACCCAGTATTAAAATTCTTTGTAGTAGCTATTACTGGTTATGGTATGGCTACTTTTGAAGGACCTATGTTATCGTTTAAAAATTTAAATGCAATTGGACATTATACTGATTGGATTGTCGGTCACGTACATATTGGAGCTTTAGCTTGGAACGGATTTATGATTGCTGGTATTGTATATTGGTTAGCAGAAAAATTATGGAAAACACCATTGTATTCTAGAAAATTGGCAAATACACATTTTTGGTTAGGTACTTTAGGAATTTTATTTTACGCAATACCATTATATGTTGCAGGGTTTACACAAGCATTTATGTGGAAACAATTCAATCCAGATGGAACATTGGTGTATGGTAACTTCCTAGAAACTGTTACACAAGTAATTCCAATGTATGCAATGCGTGCAATAGGAGGTACTTTATATTTAACAGGTTTTGTTTTATTAGCAATAAATGTTATTAAAACAGCAAAAGCAGGATCTACAGTTGAAGATGAATTAGCTGAAGCTGCTCCATTGAAAAAAATTAGTGGTAGACGAATTGCAGGAGAAGGTTTGCATACTTGGTTAGAAAGAAAAACAGTATTATTTACAATTTTAACAACTGTAGCTATTTTAATAGGTGGATTGGTAGAAATTGTTCCGTTAATATTGGTAAAATCTAACATCCCTACAATAGAAAGTGTTAAACCATATACACCACTAGAATTAGAAGGAAGAGATATTTATATTAGAGAAGGTTGTAATAACTGTCACTCTCAAATGATTCGTCCTTTCCGTTCTGAAGTTGAACGTTATGGAGAATATTCTAAAGCTGGTGAGTATGTTTACGATTATCCATTCTTATGGGGATCACGTAGAACCGGACCAGATGTACATAGAGTTGGTGGAAAATACAACGACAATTGGCACTTTAACCATATGTTAGATCCTAGATCTACATCTCCAGGCTCTATTATGCCACGATATTCTTGGTTGATTAAAAATGATATGAATGCTTCTAATTTAGAAAGTAAAATGGAAGGGCTAGTTAGTCTTGGTGTTCCTTATACAGAAGAAGAAATTAAAGGAGCTAAACAAGCTTTATTAACTCAAGCTAAAGAAATTGAGAATAATCTAAGACAAGATCCTGAATTTGTTAAAAATTATGGCTCAAGTAATATTCAAAATAAAGAAATAGTAGCTTTAATTGCTTATTTACAACGTTTGGGTACAGATATTAAAGCAAATCAAACAGCCTTAAAATAATAAACCTATGTTAAAATTTATAAAACATAATTTAGAGAGTATTGAAGGTGTTGAAATTTATCCAATAATTTCACTAATCTTATTCTTCTTAGTTTTTTCAACAATGATCATATTTGTTTTTAGACTTCCTAAAAGAAGAATTGATAATTTAAGTAATTTACCTTTCGATAACGATACTAATACAAAAGAAAATACAGATGAATAAAAATTCAGAAAACATATCGGGTTGGAAAAAGTTTATGAAATCCATGACTAAGGCCCACGATTTAGGAACGGAAGAAGACATAATGTTAGAACATGATTATGATGGTATTAAAGAACTAGATAATGTATTACCACCATGGTGGTTATACGGTTTTTATATTACCATAGCAATTAGTATCTTTTACTATGTTCAAGTATTTTATAATTCTGAAGAATATAGTCAAGAAAAAGAATTTGCAACTGAAATAGCAGAAGGTAAAGCGCAAGTTGAAGCGTACAAAGCTGCTAATCCGGAATTATTCGATGATTCTAATATTGTAGCCTTAACAGATGCTGAAAGTATTTCAAAAGGAAAAGAATTGTTTGCATCTAAAACTTGTACGGCTTGTCATTTAGCTGATTTAGGTGGTAGTATTGGACCTAATTTAACAGACAATCATTGGATTTTAGGTGGTGATGTTAAAAGTATTTATAATACTATTTCAAAAGGTGGTAGACCAGGTAAAGGTATGATTGCTTGGGAAAGTACTATTAGTAGAGATGAAAGAATTCAGTTGGCAAGTTATATTGTTTCTATGCAAGGAACACAACCAGCAAATCCAAAAGCAGCTGAAGGAGATATTATTTGGCCAGAAGAATAAAAAGTAGTTAGGCATTATTAATATTTAACAACTTGCTAGCTTAGTTGGTTTAACAGTATTATAAATGTTAATTTCTACAAAAAAACATCAAGTTTTTATTTTTAAAGTTAGTAGAAAAGTTGGGGTAAAGTAACAGATTTATAATATTCTAATAATTAAATCTGTTTCTTTACCCTTTTTTTGTCACTTTTGTTTCTTAATAAGACAACAATAAACTATAATTTTGCTTAACTTTTTAATTCAGAATAAAGTTTACAATGGATAAAGATAATAAAGAAGTATTTAGAGATTCAATAGCAACAATTGATAAAAGTGGAAAAAGAAATTTTATTTTTCCTAAAAAACCAAAAGGTAAACTTTATAATTATCGAACGATTGTTAGTTGGTTTTTATTAGGCTTTTTATTAGCTGCTCCTTTTATTAAAATTAAAGGAAACCAATTTTTACTATTTAATATTTTAGAACGTAAATTTCATATTTTCGGTTTCCCTTTTTGGCCACAAGATTTTCATTTGTTAGTAATTTCAATGCTTGTTAGTGTTGTTTTTGTAATTTTATTTACAGTAGTATTTGGAAGAATATTTTGTGGGTGGGTTTGTCCTCAAACTATTTTTATGGAAATGGTTTTTAGAAAAGTAGAATACTTAATTGAAGGAGATAGATCCAAACAAATAAAATTAGATAAACAAGAATGGAATGCTGAAAAAATTAGAAAACGTGTTTTTAAATGGTTTATGTTTTTTATAATATCGTTTGTAATTTCAAATGTATTTTTAGCGTATATTATTGGTTCTGATAAGGTTTTATCTTATATAACTGATGGTCCATTAGAGCATCTTAGTACATTAGCTTATCTATTAGCTTTTACCGGTGTTTTTTATTTTGTATTTGCTTGGTTTAGAGAACAAGTTTGTATTATTGTTTGTCCTTATGGTAGATTGCAAGGAGTATTATTAGATAATAAATCTATTAATGTTGCATATGATTATGTTAGAGGAGAGGGAACTTCTGGTAGAAAAAAATTACGTAAAGATGAAAATAGAGATGAACTTGGGCATGGAGATTGTATAGATTGTAAACAATGTGTACAAGTTTGTCCAACAGGTATTGATATTAGAAATGGTACGCAATTAGAATGTATTAACTGTACAGCGTGTATAGATGCTTGTGATGCTATTATGGATAGATCTGGATTTGATAAAGGTCTTATACGTTATGCTTCTGAAGATAATATCGATAAAAAAGAAAAATTTAAATTTAACGCGCGTTTAATTGCTTATTCTACAATATTAACCATATTAATTGGGGTTTTAATAACAATGTTATTTTTAAGAAATGATATTGAAGCTACAATTTTGCGTTTGCCAGGGCAAACTTTCCAAAGTACCGAAACTACCATTAAAAATGTGTATACCGTTAAGTTAATAAATAAAACAACCGAAGATTTAGAAAATTTAGATCTTAAATTAATTTCTCATCCAGGAAAAATAGACCTAATTGGAGGTAAAATTAATCTTGTGAAACAAGGGTTAAAAGAAGGGACTTTATTTATAGAAATTGATAAAAAAGACCTAAATTCGTCTAAAGAAAAATTAAAAGTAGGAGTGTATTCAAATGGTAAATTAATTGAATCTACAACTACTAATTTTACGGGTCCTTTAATTATTAAATAACATAAAAATAAGCGAGCTAAGTGTCTTTTAACCGGTTGAATGGTTATGTATAAATCATTCAATAAGGATGTGGTAAGTAGCACGTAATTTATACGAAACAATAAAAATAAACACATGAAAATTAAATTTACTTGGCCAATGGGTATTGTTATCGCATTGGTATCGTTTATGGTATTTATATTATCTTTTGTGTATAAAGCACATTTTGTTAATAAATATGACCATCATTTGGTATCTGAAGATTATTATAAAGATGAGCTTAATTATCAAACAGAAATAGATCAACAAAATAAAGGGATTGCTTTAAAAGAAAATGTTTCAATAAAAAAAACAAGTGAAGGTTTATTAATTGTATTTCCAAAAGAATTTGATCCATCAACTATTTCTGGTACAATCTATTTTCAAAGGTTATCTAATGATAAAATTGATTTTGACTTACCAATTAAATTAGAAACAAATGAGTTTTTAATAAAAAATGAAACATTGGTTGAAGGTAGGTGGGATATTAAAATTGAGTGGAAACAAGCTGAAAGTGAATATTTATTCAAAGAAAAAATAATGTATTAATATGCTATGGACTGCGTTGGTTTTAGGTTTAGCTGGAAGTTTCCATTGTATAGGTATGTGTGGGCCAATAGCTTTTGTATTGCCTGTAGATAGATCTTCTAAATCAAAATTAATATTTCAAACAATTTTATACCACTTAGGGCGTATAATTAGTTATTCTCTTATTGGATTACTTTTTGGTTTTATAGGTAAAGGATTGTATTTGGCTGGTTTTCAGCAACGTTTGTCCATTTTAATGGGGGTTGTAATGATTGCCATAGTATTAATACCTGTAGCAATTTTTAATAAATACAATTTTTCTAAACCTTTATATCAAATTATAGGAAAAGTTAAACAAAAGTTGGGTTCATATCTAACAAAAAAATCTAATAAAGCATTATTTTTAATTGGGTTTTTTAATGGGTTTTTACCTTGTGGACTTGTTTATATGGCTTTACTTGGTTCAATATCAACAGGTAATGCTGTTAATGGAGCGTTATATATGGCAGTTTTTGGAATTGGTACAATTCCTTTAATGACTGGTGCAATATTTTTAGGGAATTTTGTAAATTTATCTATTAGAAATAAAATTCAAAAAGCAATTCCAGTATTTGTTGTTATTATTGGATTATTATTTATATTGCGTGGATTAGGATTGGGGATACCTTATATCTCACCTTCAGATGCAAAATTACAAATATCCAATAATCCTGCAGATTGTATAACTATTGAAAAGTCAGAATAATATGGCAATACATCCAAAACTTACTAAAGAAGATTTTGAAAAAGCTTCTTCGGGTAAAGAAATATTAGATATCATTAATGATAAAAATATAAACATAGATAAAGTTAAAAAAAGATTATTCTATGATGATGAGCTTAAAAAGTTACAAATAGAATTAGTTAAACTACAACAATGGATATCTAAAAATAATAAAAGAGTAGCAATTATTTTTGAAGGAAGAGATGCTGCTGGTAAAGGAGGTAATATTAGAAGGTTTACAGAACATTTAAACCCTAGATCTACGCGTTTAGTAGCACTTACTAAGCCTACGGAAGTTGAACGCGGTCAATGGTATTTTAGACGCTATATTAAAGAATTACCAAACTCTGGAGAAATAGTATTTTTTGATAGAAGTTGGTACAATAGAGCAGTGGTAGAGCCAGTTATGGGGTTTTGTAATGAAACACAATATGAAAAATTTATGGTACAAGTACCAGAGTTTGAACATATGCTTTGTGAAGATAATTTAGTGTTGATAAAATTTTGGTTTTCAATTTCTAAAGATGAACAATTATCTAGATTTAATGCCAGAATTGGAACCCCTTTAAAACGTTGGAAATTTAGTCCTGTTGATAGAAAAGGACAAGAACTTTGGGATGATTACACGCATTATAAAGAACAAATGTTTAGTAAAACCCACACAAGTTATAGCCCTTGGATAATAGTTAGAGCTAACGATAAAAAAGTAGCACGTTTAGAATGTATTAGATATGTATTATCTCAGTTTAATTACGAAGGGAAAAACAAAGCATTAACTACGTTATTGCCAGATCCTAATATTATTATGCGATACCATCGTTCATCAAAACAATTAGATTAATTATGCACGAGTTTAAATTAACACCAGAAAATATAGATCATCTGAATACCAATAAAGGACTTACAGCATTATTATCTAGAGAACCTTATAATTTAGAAAGAGCTGTAAGGTATGTTAAGTATGAAAAACGCCTAAAAAAGCTTCAAATAGAATTGATTAGAATGCAAACTTGGGCAATTAAAGAAAATGAACGTATTATTATAATTTTTGAGGGTCGTGATGCTGCAGGTAAAGGTGGTGCAATTAGACGTGCAACCGAAAGAATGAACCCAAGACTTATAAGAAAAGTTGCTTTGCCAAAACCAACAGAAGATGAAAAAACGCAATGGTATTTTCAACGCTATGTAAATCAATTTCCAAAGGCAGGAGAAATTATATTTTTCGATAGAAGTTGGTATAATAGGGCAGTAGTTGAACCTGTAAATGGATTTTGTACGCAAGAGCAATATGAAACATTTATGAATCAAGTTAATGATTTTGAACGTATGATTACCGAATCTGGAATTAGATTGGTAAAAATTTATATGTCAATTTCTAAAAAAGAGCAAGCTAAACGTTTTGAAGAAATTAAAAATAACCCTTTAAAACAATGGAAAATGACTCCTGTAGATGAAAAAGCACAAGAATTATGGGATGTGTATACAGAGTATAAAAATAAAATGTTTAAAAAAACAGCAAAAAATACTGTCAGTTGGAAAATAATTAAAGCCAATAAAAAAACAATTGCCAGAGTTAATGCTATTAATCATATTTTAAAAAGTATTCCTTACGATAAAAATTTAGAAATTTAAAAGTTGTAAAAAAATTCCTACATTTATAGTTAAAACTTTTAAATCTAGCTTTGTTATATGGAAACTAATAAAGAATTAGAATTAGTTTGGAATTTTGTAAATAACACTGATAGAACTATTTTTTTAACAGGAAAAGCAGGTACAGGTAAAACAACTTTTTTACATAAATTAAAACTTAATTCTTTAAAAAGAATGGTAGTAGTTGCTCCTACAGGAGTTGCTGCAATAAATGCAAAGGGTGTAACCATACATTCGTTCTTTCAACTTCCTTTTGGTCCTTTAGTGCCAGATTCTGAGTTGGATTCTTCTACTAGTTTTAATAGAAAATTTAGCAAAACTAAAATCAATATTATTAAATCTATGGATTTATTAGTTATTGATGAAATTAGTATGGTTAGAGCAGACTTGTTAGATGCAATAGATAAAACTTTAAGACGTTTTAGAAATAGAAATAAAGTTTTTGGTGGAGTTCAATTGTTAATGATTGGAGATTTACAACAATTATCTCCTGTAATTAAAGAAAACGAATGGGAATTATTGAAACCCTATTATAAAAATGGCTTCTTTTTTAGTAGTTATGCATACCAACAAAGCAATGCTATAACTGTAGAATTAAAACACGTTTATAGACAAAACAATGAAACGTTTATTCAAATTTTAAATGAAATTAGAAATAATGCACTTTCACAAGCATCAGCTAATGAGTTAAATAAACGATATATACCAGACTTTATTCCAAATGAAGATGATGGTTATATAGATTTAACAACACATAATAATAAAGCAGAAAGTGTAAATAGAGCAGCGTTAGATAAATTAACTACAAAAACCCAAAGTTATACAGCTACTATAGAAGGAAAATTTCCAGAATACGCATATCCTAACAAAGAAGAATTAATTTTAAAAGTAGGAGCACAAGTATTATTTATAAAAAATGATAGCTCATATGAAAAACGCTATTTTAATGGTAAAATTGGAAAAATTATTTTTTTAGATGAAAATGAAGTAATTGTTAAATGCAAAGATGATGATGCTAATATTATTGTTACACCAGAAATTTGGGAAAATATTAATTATACGGTAAATCCAGAAACTAAAGAAATTATTGAGAATTGCATTGGATCTTTTAAACAAATTCCTTTGCGCTTAGCTTGGGCAATAACAATTCATAAAAGTCAAGGTTTAACGTTTGAAAAAGCAATTATAGATGCACAAGGTGCTTTTGCGCATGGGCAAACCTATGTAGCACTTAGTAGATGCAAATCTTTAGAAGGTTTGGTGCTTAAAAGCCCAATTGATTCAAGGCAAATCATTAGCGATAATAATGTAATTACATTTAATAAAAATGCAGCTAAAAATCAACCAGATGAAAATGATTTACAGCAATCGAAGTCAGAATTTCAACTAAATTTAATTTCAGAAGTATTTGATTTTTTTAATGTTTTACATCCAATTAATCGCGTTTTAGATATTTTTTATAAAAATAAAACTACAATTAACGGTAATTTAGAACCAACATTTGTAGCTATAAAAGATACAATTGCAAACTTATTAAAAGTTGGAAATTCTTTTAGAATACAATTGCATACTTTAGCTAAAACAACTACAGAACCCGAAGTAGATAAAACAATTCAAGATCGATTTATTAAAGCAATTGAATACTTTAATGAACAGACTATAAATTTTATAGAAACTCCGTATAAAAAGTTTAATTATACAACAGATAATAAAACAGTAGAAACAGATATTGATAAACAATTAGATATAATTGAAGCGTTTTTAATAACCAAATTAAGTTATTTTAAAAATTTAACAGTAGGATTTAGTACACTAAAATTTTTAGAATTAAGAGCTAATGCAGTCTTTTTAGCTAAACAAACGCCTAAAAAAGCTAAAGTTATTGTTGTTGATGGTACTGTAAATAAAGAATTGTTTGAACGTTTACATAAATTAAGAGATACCATTGCTAAGAAAAATGATATAAAACATTATCAAGTTTTTTCTCAAAAAGCCTTGTATAGTTTATGTGAAATATTACCAACAACTTCTAAAGAGCTATTAAGTATAAATGGTTTTGGTAAAATACGTATAAAAAAATATGGAGAAGCTATTTTAAAAGTTATTACAGATTATTGGATTGAAAATGATATTGAAGTTGTTAAAGATAACATGTTTTTTGAAGAAAAGCCTTTAAGAAAAAAGAAAGGAAGTAGTAAAAAAATATCTTTAAAATTATTTAAATCTGGAAAAACCATTGAAGAAATTGCCGAAGAAAGAGGGCTTAGTTCAGAAACAATAACAACACATTTAGCTTCTTTTATTCCTTCAAAAGAAGTTGAAATAACAGATTTAATATCAAAAAGTCATTATAAAGAATTAAAAGAGTTAATTCCTACAATGACTTTTGAAAATCTTTCGGACCTAAAACACCAAATAGATGATAAGTATTCTTATACCGATTTGCGTTTGGTGGTAAATTATTTAAATAATGAATAATTAAGCTTCATCAACTAATACCCATTCTCCTTTTTGAATTAGAGGAATGGCTTGTTTGTATTTCACTGATTTATTTTCGCCGCTCATTACATTTTTAATTGTCACTTTTTCGTTTCTACCAATTTTACGTTCAGTACGTACAATAGTTTCAACTACTTGTGGTTGTTGCGTTTGATTTGTTTGTGTTTGCTCAGAAGTATTTTTATAATCTTCTTTGCTTAATTGCACTTTTTCTCTTTTTTGTTCTCTTGCTTGAGAAACCTGATTTGCATCTTGAGATGGTAATTCACCTTTAAATAAGAAAGAAAGAACTTCTTTATTTATTTTGTCAAGCATTTCATTAAACAACTCAAAAGATTCAAATTTATAAATTAATAATGGATCTTTTTGTTCGTATGTTGCATTTTGAACCGATTGCTTTAGTTCATCCATTTGACGTAAGTGATCTTTCCAAGTATCGTCAATAATGGCTAAAGTAATATTCTTTTCAAAGTCTGTTACTAAGCCTTTTCCTTCACTTTCATAGGCTTCTTTTAAATTAGTAACAACTTTTAATTCTTTAGTTCCATCAGTAAAAGGCACAACAATACGCTCGTATTTATCTCCTTGATTTTCATAAACATCTTTAATAACCGGATAAGCTGCTTTTGCACTTCTTTCTAATTTTTCTCTATAATGTTTATAAACTATGTCAAAAAGTTGATCTGTTAATTCTTGTTCAGATAGTTTTTTAAATTCTTCTTCGGTAAAAGGAGAGGATGTAGAAGAGAAACGAATTAATTCAAATTCAAAATTTTGATAATCGTTTGCTAGTTTACTTTCTCTAACAATAGCGTTACAGGTATCATAAACCATATTTACAATATCTACTTGTAAACGTTCTCCGTAAAGAGCGTGACGACGACGTTTGTATATAACTTCACGTTGTGAGTTCATAACATCATCATATTCTAATAATCTTTTACGAACACCAAAGTTGTTTTCTTCTACTTTGCGTTGTGCACGTTCAATAGATTTAGTAATCATAGAATGTTGAATGACTTCACCTTCTTGAAGTCCCATTCTATCCATCATTTTTGCAATTCGTTCAGAACCGAACAAACGCATTAAGTTATCTTCTAAAGATACGTAAAATTGAGAAGAACCTGGATCTCCTTGACGACCAGCACGTCCACGTAACTGACGGTCTACACGTCTAGAATCGTGACGTTCTGTACCAATAATAGCTAAACCACCGGCTTTTTTTACAGCTTCAGATAACTTAATATCTGTACCACGTCCAGCCATATTTGTTGCAATAGTTACAACTCCTGGGTTACCAGCTTCAGCAACAATATCTGCTTCTTTTTTGTGTAGTTTTGCATTTAATACATTGTGTTTAATTTTTCTAATAGAAAGCATTCTTCCTAATAATTCAGAAATTTCAACCGAGGTTGTACCAACTAAAACTGGTTGTCCATTATTAACTAATTTTTCAATTTCATTAATAACAGCATTGTATTTTTCTCTTTTTGTTTTAAAAATTAAATCTTCTTTATCATCTCTAACTAAAGGTACATTTGTTGGTACTTCAACAACATCTAATTTATAAATGTCCCAAAATTCACCAGCTTCTGTAATTGCAGTACCTGTCATACCACTTAATTTGCGGTACATTCTAAAGTAATTTTGAAGCGTTACAGTAGCATATGTTTGTGTTGCAGCTTCAATTTTTACATTTTCTTTAGCTTCAATAGCTTGGTGTAATCCGTCTGAATAACGACGGCCATCCATAATACGACCGGTTTGTTCATCTACAATTTTAATTTTATCATCCATTATTACATATTCCACATCTTTTTCGAATAGGGTATATGCTTTTAATAATTGATTCATTGTATGAATTCGCTCACTTTTAATGCTAAAATCTCTGTATAATTCTTCTTTTTTAGCAGTAATTTCTTCAGTAGATAGGTCGCTGTTATCTATGGCGCCAAGTTCTGTACTTAAATCAGGTAAAATAAAGAAACTTTCATCTCCATCATCTCCAGATAAATAAGAGATTCCTTTATCTGTTAGTTCTATTGAATTATTTTTTTCATCAATTACAAAATACAATTCCTCGTCAATTTTTGGCATTTCACGATTGTTGTCTTGCATATAATGGTTTTCAGTTTTTTGCAAGAGTTGTTTAATACCTTCTTGACTTAAAAACTTAATAAGAGCTTTACTTTTAGGTAAACCTCTAAATACACGTAATAGTAAAAATCCACCATCTTTTGTGTTTCCTTCA
The DNA here is from genome assembly GCF_022429565.1 of Lutibacter sp. A64. NCBI lineage: Bacteria > Pseudomonadati > Bacteroidota > Flavobacteriia > Flavobacteriales > Flavobacteriaceae > Lutibacter > Lutibacter sp. A64. The sequence goes on along the minus strand of NZ_CP092487.1, from coordinate 1,163,065 downwards.
GCAATTAATTTTTTTACTTCTGCTAAAACTCCAGTTAGATAATTTTTTTGAATGGATACAATTTTATCTACACTTGGTTTTAATTCGTTAAATTCGTGTCTATCGGCATTTGCAGTGGCTCCAGATATAATTAAAGGAGTACGAGCGTCATCAATTAATACAGAATCGACCTCATCTACAATGGCAAAATTGTGTGGGCGTTGTACTAGTTCGCTCGGTGAGTGTGCCATGTTATCACGTAAATAATCGAAACCAAATTCGTTATTAGTACCATAAGTAATATCAGAATTATAGGCTTTTCTACGTGCATCTGAATTTGGTTGATGATGATCGATACAATCTACACTTAAACCATGAAATTCAAAAATAGGCCCCATCCAAGCGGCATCACGTTTTGCCAAATAGTCGTTTACGGTTACTACATGAACACCTTTTCCAGATAATGCATTTAAATAAACGGGTAATGTAGATACGAGTGTTTTACCTTCACCAGTCATCATTTCAGCAATTTTACCTTGATGTAAAACGGCACCACCTATAAGCTGTACATCGTAATGTACCATATCCCAAGTTACTTGTTTACCTTGTGCATCCCAGGTATTTGACCAAAATGCTTGGTCGTCTTCAAGTGTAATATTGTCTCTTGTTGCAGAAAGTTCTCTGTCGAATGGAGTTGCAGTAACTGTAATAGTTTTGTTTTCTTTAAAGCGTTTTGCAGTTTCTTTAACAACGGCAAATGCTTCGGCAGTAATTTCTTTTAGTGTTTTTTCTAAAGCTTCGTACGAGCTTTCTTCTAGTTGATCAATTTCTGTATATATTTCTTCTTTTCTATCAACATTTGCATCGTGAGCTTCTTTTTTTAACTCTTCAATTTTTGAAGTATATTCGTTAGTTGCTTTAGCTATAATGTCTTTAAAATAAGCTGTTTTTGCTCTTAATTCGTCGTTTGTTAGATTTGACATTTCACTCTCAAAAGCGGCAACTTTTTTTACAATAGGTTGTAGTAATTTTAAATCGCTTTTTTTCTTATCTCCAACAAATATTTTTAGTACGGAATTTATAATACTCATGTTTTGTGTATGAATTTATATTTATTAACCTTGTAAATAAGGTATTATTTTATTATTATTTAGTAAGCGAATTTAAAATATTTATATTTTAAAAAGCTTAAAATTATGTTTAAATTATGGTTTAAAAACAAAAAAAAGCCTCAACCGAGACTTTTTTTGAATTTTAATATTTTTAATATTCATCTTCATTCCAGAGATAATCATCTTCGGAAGGATAATCTGGCCAAATTTCAAGAATAGATTCAAAATTTTCATCAGCATCTTCAATTTCTTGAAGATTTTCAACAACCTCTAAAGGTGCTCCTGTTCTAATTGCATAATCAATCAACTCATCTTTTGTAGCAGGCCATGGTGCATCTGATAAATATGATGCTAATTCTAGTGTCCAATACATAACTTTTTTGTATTAAATATTTTTGCAAATGTAATTTTTTTACTCAAAGAAACAAGTTATTTCTTAATTTTTTTCATTAATAAAAAGAACTTATTATAATTTCTCAGGAATCCAAGGAATTTCTTGAGCTTTGTTATCAATAGTCAATTTTCGTGCCAGTACAAAAAGATAGTCAGAAAGTCTATTTAAATACACTATTATTAGTTCATCTATGCTAGTTTCGTCACTTAATTGTGTGGCTATTCGCTCGGCTCTTCTACAAATACAGCGAGATATATGACAAAATGACACGGTTGTATGTCCGCCTGGCAAAACGAAATTTGTCATTGGAGGTATTGTTCCGTTCATATTGTCAATTTCAATTTCTAACAACTCTACAGATTTAACATCAATTTTATTAATATTAAGACGTTCTTTTCCATTTTTTAAAATCTTTTTCTCTGCAGGTGTTGCCAACATTGCGCCAAGAGTAAATAATTCATTCTGAATTTTTATCAGTACATGAGAAGTATAATCATCAATTTTTTGATCGCGAATTAATCCAATGTAAGAGTTTAATTCATCAACAGTTCCATAAGCCTCAATACGTAAATCGTATTTAGGAACTCTAGTTCCACCAAATAACGATGTTTTTCCTTTATCTCCAGTTTTGGTATATATTTTCATAATGCTGCATTAAATTAAATGATTGCAAATGTACAAATATTAGTTGTGAGTTGGTATTGAGTTATCTATTAACTATGGTTTTAATTTTATATAAAATTAAATTTAAACACGTATGGTAAAATGTTGTTTTGCTTGTTCAGTTCTAAAAAAAACAATACCATAAAAATAAGTATTTATTGTAATAGTAACTTTTGGGTTGTTTTTTATTTCTTCCCAAGCTTTTTGCATTCCTTTTGAAGAATTAATTGCCTTAAAAATAAAAACTGAATCATTATGTGAAGCAGCCAAACATTCATTAAAATTGTTTAGCAGTATTGTTTTTTGATGATTTTTGTCAAATAAAACTAAATCGAATTGTGAATTATTAATTAGTACATTTTTTAAACAGTCATTTAATAATGTAATATTTGAAAGTTTGAAGTTATAAAAAAGAGCTTCAATCTTTTTAAGAGAAGTATTGCTGTTTTTTATAGTTGTAATAGCTGCTTTTGGGTTTCCAATACTTAATAACACAGTATTAAACCCAAAAGAAGTTTCCAATTCTAGAATGGATTTAGGTTTAAAATAGCTTACAATACGTATTAATAAAAGAGCTTGTTTTTTTGAAATATCTGTAATTTCAGAATTGTTTTTTTTGAAATAATTTATAATAGTAACCAGTTTTTGTTTTTTTGAAGTTGCTGTTTTTATGTTAAAACAATTAGTTACTAAATTGTACACATAAGGGGAATGGACCCCATGTTTGTTTGTAGATTTTAATAAGAATAAAAAATAAGATGTTATTTTAAACCACATTATATTATTATATTTTGCTAAAATAAATGATTTTTTTATATAATTTTTTTTTTTGTAATTTTATGTGAATTAAAATAAATATCTTACGAACACACACACATTAATTAGTTAAAAACAATCAATTAAAGGTTTTTTTTCTTATTCTTATTAGTGTTTTTTAGTAATTCTATTTTTTGTCAAACTTATAATCCTACGCCTTATGATGGTTATGCAATAGGTAATGTATTTGCAGATTTTAATTTTAACCCATGGGTTGGGGAATTTAGAATAAATTGTAATGTTATGTACTTTGGTCCATATGCCACTATTTATGACTATACCTATAGAGAAGGTGTAACAATGATGGGGACTGATTATACATATAATGAGAAAAGAAAGGTTTTAACAATGACAGATAGTCCTAAGGTAATATATGTTTGTCCAATTAGTAATAATAAACCCTGTACAAATCCATTACATAGTAAAACTCCTGATTGGGCAAGTAAGGCTGAATATAGTGCAAAGTATTGGCTTGAAATTAAAAAACAAACGATTATTTATGGGACTCCAGTAATTAAATTCTTTTTGACTAATGGAACAGGAATTGCCTCTGGAACAAAATATTATTATAAAGGAAATGGAATAAACATTTAAATATAAATCATGAAAAATATAACACTATTATTGGGTGGGTTACTCCTTGTTTTAGCATCTTGTGAGTCAGATAAAAATGAAAATTTAACATTAAAAAAAACAGATCAATACTATATTGATTATTTAAAAAATGAACTTTTAAAAAGTGGTATAAAAAACACAACATATTTTAAAGTTGAAGCTGAGAATATTAATTTAGACGGGTTGAATCATTCTGAAATTATGTCTAATATTGAAAAAGCACTTCCCCATTTTAATGAAAATTATGAAAATGATAAAAAGTATCGGTTAGAAAAGTTGAATTTATTTATCGAGACAATAAAAGAACATAATTTAGAAGATAAAGAAGAATTTTATAAAAGATTACTTTCAATGGAAAATAAAGAATTTCAGAAAAATTTTTATGACACTGAAAAAGAGATGTTTAGGGAGGAGATGCAAAGAGTTGCTGATTTAGACGATTTACAATTGGCTATGGATACACAAATAAGATTTGGATATTTAGAGGTTATTGCACGAGATAAAGATGGTAAAAAAGTTGATAAAAATACAATAACATCTAAAAATAAAGATGCTGTTGTGTATAGTATAGAAAAATATGATCCTATTTCAATTGAGCTATTAAAAACAGTACAAAGAATAGATAAAACTGAGTAATTTAGGGATAACATAACTTTTAAAAAAACTGTTTGAAAGGTTTATAAGTTTTTCAGACAGTTTTTCTTTTTTAAAATAAGTTAAAAAAATGTTAGATATTTAAAGTACTAACGACAAACTATATTAATTGTGTATTTTTATAAAAATTTTTGTGAAAGCTGAAGTTTCTAAAATGAAATTTTAGATTAAATTATAGTAAGAAAATACACACCTTATTTTAAAAGTAGATATTAAGATTTAATGAAAGTACATCATATTCCATTTCAAGAAACCGGATATTTTTCAAGTTTAATAGGAGATTATTTAGATAAAAATTCTAAACTAACTCAATTTTATGGTAACTTCCCTAATTTAGAGGGATTTAAAAATCAGATAGCGCTTAAGCAAGCTTCATTTAAATCTAAATCTAGAGCAATTTTAGCCGAATCACTTTTTAAACAATACAATAAGTTAGATATAAATGATTTAACGTTAAATAATATTAAATTATTAGAAAAGGATAACACATTTACAATAACAACAGGGCATCAGTTAAATATTTTTACAGGGCCTTTGTATTTTTTGTACAAAATTGTATCTACTATAAATTTAACAAAGCAATTAAAAACTCAATTTCCTCAACATAATTTTGTGCCAGTTTATTGGATGGCAACAGAAGATCACGATTTTGAAGAAATTAATTATTTTAATTTTAAAGGTAAAAAAGTAGTTTGGGATAGAGAAAGTAGCGGTGCTGTTGGAAGACTTAATACCAAAGGTTTTGAAGATATTTTTAATGTATTTTCCAAACAATTAGGAAATTCTATTAATGAAAATTATATAAAATCATTATTTGAGAATGCATATTTAAAGCATCACAATTTAACAGATGCAACTCGCTATTTAGTAAATGAATTATTTGGTGAATATGGTTTGGTTATTATTGATGGAGATGCTATTGAACTTAAACATGAATTTTCTTCAATTGTTAAAGACGAATTATTAAATGCTACTTCTTTTAAAGCAGTTTCAAAAACAAGTGAAAAATTAGCCGAAAATTATAATATTCAGGTAAACCCAAGAGAAATTAACCTTTTTTATTTAAAAGATGATTTAAGAGAACGTATTATTTTTGAAGATAATGTTTATAAAATTAATAATACATCTATTGTTTTTTCTGAACAAGATATTTTAAAAGAGCTAACTAATTTTCCAGATCGTTTTAGTCCTAACGTAATTATGAGACCCTTATATCAAGAAACAATTTTACCAAATTTATGTTATATTGGTGGAGGAGGCGAACTAGCGTATTGGTTTCAGTTGAAAGATTATTTTTCAAAAGTTGCTACACCATTTCCAATTTTATTATTACGTAATTCAGCATTGTTAATTACTGAAAAACAATTGATTAAGTTGGGTAAATTAAATGTAACTTTAAAAGAAATTTTTAATAAGCAAGAAGTTTTAATAAATAAAAAGGTAAAAGAAATTTCCGATATTTCAATAGATTTTTCACAACAAAAGCATTTTTTACAAGAGCAATTTTTAGCATTAAAAGAATTAGCAGAGCAAACAGATACTTCTTTTATTGGTGCTGTTAATGCGCAAGAGAAAAAACAATTAAACGGATTGGACACCTTAGAAAAACGATTGTTAAAAGCTCAAAAAAGAAAATTGTCTGATGTAGTAAATAGAATCGAGATATTACAAAATGAATTATTTCCTAATAAAAGTTTAGAAGAGCGCACACGTAATTTTTCTGAAATATATTTAGATTTAGGTTCTAGTTTAATACCTATGCTAATAGAGGCATTACAGCCTTTAAAATTAGAATTTTCTGTAATAGAATATTAAAAAGGAGTAAAAGTAATTACTTTATTTTTAAAACCATATTCCATAGTAACTACTTTAAGGTCTTTAATTTTAGTAGCTTCTTGTTCATTTAATTCAAAATCTATTTCAGTAAAATAAACGTTTGTATTTTTTATTTTGTTAGATTCTATAGTTGTATTATCAGAGTTTAACTCAACAGATTCGTTGTTAAAGTTAAATTTAACTGTACAGCCTACTCTTTTTATATTTACCGAAGTGTCTCCAATAATAACAGTTTTTAGATACGGAAAACCACCTAATTCTTCAACATCTGCATAAACAATATTTGTTTTATTTTTAGCATATTTAGTACCTCCTTTAAAATCTATTTTTTCTATAATTTCTGAAATAGATGGTACTTCTTTAGGTTTATTATTAAAAAGTTTGGAAAATGAAAAGGCCATATTTTAATGTTGAAAATTATATGTTATGATATGCTTGATTATGTTCAAGTGTACTACCACAAGATTTACAATTAGAAGCAGAACCGGCACCTCCAGGACAGCCGTTTGCACAGGTGTAATGGTATACTCCTGAAGCATTTTGAGCAGGTGATGGAGCAGTTGTATTAACTGTATTTGTTGGAATGTTTGATGGTACTGTTAAAGGACCATTCTTTAAAAAATCATCATTATGAAATGCATCATTATGCGTATATGGTGTATTACACGTTGGACAAACACCTTGCACATCAGAACCACTATTTTCACATTTATTTAAACAAATATAATGTTTAACTGCTACTTTGTCATTAATGTTTGTTTTAGGTTTTTCTTCTTTACAAGAAATTGTAGTAACAAAAATAAGTAGTACTAGTAATTTTAATGCTTTCATATAGTTGTTTTAAAATTTTAAAGTTAAAAATCAAAGATACTAAAATATAATTTCTCTAAATAAAATTTAACTTTTCTAATTAAAAAAAGAGGTTTCTAGAACGTTTATTTAATGTTTTTTGAAATAAATTCAATATAACAAATTTTAAACGTTTTAGAAAACCTCTTTTTGTGGTATCTAAATTATATTTTATAAGTGTATTACTTCGTCGTAAGCTGCAGCAACAGCTTCCATAACAGCTTCACTCATAGTTGGGTGAGGGTGAATAGTTTTTAAAACTTCGTGACCAGTAGTTTCTAATTTTCTACCTAAAACAGCTTCAGCAATCATATCAGTTACACCAGCACCAATCATATGGCAACCTAACCATTCTCCATATTTTGCATCAAAAATAACTTTTACAAATCCTTCTGGATTACCAGCGGCTTTTGCTTTTCCAGATGCAGAGAAAGGAAATTTACCAACTTTAATTTCGTAACCTTGTTCTATTGCTTTAGCTTCAGTTAAACCAACACTTGCAATTTCAGGAGTTGCATATGTACAACCAGGAACATTTCCATAGTCAATTTTTTCAGTATGTAAACCTGCAATTTTTTCAACACAAGTAATTCCTTCAGCAGAAGCAACGTGTGCTAAAGCTTGACCAGGAACAACATCACCAATTGCATAATAACCAGGAATGTTAGTTTGGTAAAAATCGTTTACCAAAATTTTATCGCGATCAACAATAATTCCAACATCTTCTAAACCAATATTTTCTATGTTAGATTTAATTCCAACAGCAGATAAAACAATATCAGCTTCTAAAATTTCTTCTCCTTTTTTAGTTTTAACGACAGCTTTTACACCTTTACCAGAAGTATCAACAGATTCTACAGAAGAATTTGTCATAACTTTTATTCCAGATTTTTTTAGTGAGCGTTCAAATTGTTTAGAAATTTCTATATCTTCTACAGGCACTACGTTTGGCATAAACTCTACAATTGTAACATTAGTTCCCATAGAATTGTAAAAGTGTGCAAATTCAACTCCAATAGCTCCTGAACCAACAACAATCATTTTTTTAGGTTGTTTTGGTAAGGTCATTGCTTGTCTATATCCAATTACTTTTTTACCATCTTGTGGTAGATTTGGTAACTCACGTGAGCGTGCTCCAGTTGCAATAATAATATGATCTGCACTATATTCAGTTACTTTACCATCTGCATCTGTTACATCAACTTTTTTACTAGTTTTAATTTTTCCAAAACCATCAATAACGTCAATTTTATTTTTTTTCATTAAAAATTGAACACCTTTACTCATTCCTTCAGCAACATTTCTACTGCGTTTTATTACCGCATCAAAATCTTTATCAATTGCTTCGGCTTTTAAACCATATTGATCTACATGTTTTAAATAATCGTAAACTTGTGCGCTTTTTAACAATGCTTTTGTTGGAATACAACCCCAATTTAAGCAAATTCCACCAAGGTTTTCTTTTTCTACAACTCCAACTTTAAACCCAAGTTGTGATGCTCTAATAGCTGTAACATATCCTCCAGGACCACTTCCAATTATTAATATATCGTATTTCATATTTTTTATTTTTCTTTTTTATGAGTACTTACTGGTTTTACACAGCAAATTTAGTTATTTTTTGCTTTAATTTATTATTTGTTTTATGCTATAATAAAATTTAATAATTACTTAATAGAAATTATTTTTTTTAAATTATAATTTATTTACATTCTTTCGGGCACATTTATACCTAATAAAGTAAATGCTGTTTTGGTTATTTCTGCAACTTTAAATGATAATTGTGTTCTAAATATTTTTTCGTCTTCATTTTCACAGCCTAAAATTGGAACTGTTTGGTAGAATGAATTGTAAACTTTTACCAATTCGTAGGTGTAATTTGCAATTATTGCAGGACTATGATTTTGAGCTGCATTTTGTATAATTTCAGGGAATAACTGTATCTGCTTAATTAATTCTCGTTCTTTTGGATCTAAATTAATGGTGGTTATTTCTTGTGTATAATCAAATTTAGCTTTTCTTAAAATAGATTGTATTCTAGCATAAGTATATTGAATAAAAGGACCTGTATTTCCAGCAAAATCTACAGATTCTTCAGGGTCGAATAAAATACGTTTTTTAGGATCTACTTTTAAAATAAAATATTTTAGAGCGCCCAAACCTATAGTTTTATAAAGCGCTTCTTTTTCTTCGTTAGAATAGCCTTCTAATTTACCTAATTCTTGAGAGATTGTTCTTGCTGTATCAGTCATTTCAATCATTAAGTCATCTGCATCTACCACAGTTCCTTCTCTAGATTTCATTTTTCCACTAGGTAAATCTACCATTCCGTATGATAAGTGATATAAGTTTTTAGCCCAATTGAAACCTAATTTATCTAAAATTAGAAATAAAACTTTAAAATGGTAATCTTGTTCATTTCCAACTGTGTAAACTAACTCTTGAAGATCAAAATCTTTAAAACGCTCAATAGCAGTACCAATATCTTGTGTCATATAAACAGCAGTTCCATCAGCGCGTAGTACAATTTTTTCATCTAAACCTTCATCGGTTAAATCTATCCAAACAGATCCGTCTTCTTTTTTATGAAAGATTCCTTTTTCTAAACCTTCTGCAACAATATCTTTACCTAATAAGTAAGTATTACTTTCAAAATAGTTTTTATCAAAATCTACACCTAATTCTTTATAGGTTATATCAAAACCATCATAAACCCATTGATTCATAGTTTTCCATAAATTAACTACTTCTTTATCTCCAGCTTCCCATTTTAATAACATTTGTTGAGCTTCAATTAAAATAGGAGCTTCTTTTTTAGCTTCCTCTTCAGTTTTTCCTTCAGCAATAAGTTTTGCAATTTCTTCTTTATAAGCTTTGTCAAAAGCAACATAATAATTACCAACTAATTTATCGCCTTTTAAACCTGTACTTTCTGGAGTTTCTCCATTTCCAAAATGTAACCAAGCAACCATACTTTTGCAAATATGAATACCACGATCGTTAATAATTTGAGTTTTATAAACTTGCTTACCCGAAGCTTTTATAATTTCTGAAACAGAATACCCTAATAAATTATTTCTAATATGCCCTAAATGAAGCGGTTTGTTAGTGTTTGGCGAAGAATATTCAACCATAACAGCTTTTTCATTTTTGTTTGTAGCAACTTTACCGTAATTATTGGTTTTATATATTGTATTAAAACTTTTTATAAAAAACGAATCAGAAATTTCTAAGTTTAAAAACCCCTTTACAACGTTAAAATTGGCAACTTCTTCTACATTTTCTGCTAAATAAGTACCAATCTTTGTTCCAATTTCAACAGGGTTTCCTTTAACAAAACGTAAAAAGGTGAAAATAACAATTGTAATATCTCCTTTAAAATCTTTTTTAGTTGCTTGAAATTCAACTGACTGTATTTCTGCGTTGTAAATTTCTTTAAACGCATTTTTTACAGCTAATTCTAAATTATTGTGCATATTTTTGCTAAATTATTTTAAGGTGCAAAAGTACTAAATTTGAAATAATTTATACGATTTTATAAAATCAAATTGCATAAAAAGAAACATAAATTTTATAGCAATTCTAATTAGTGCTTGTAGTAATAAGATTTATATATTTGTAAAATGGAAGAATTTTTAAAAGAATTGCCAAAATTAGCTCAAGATAAACTTGTTGAAAATAAAAAGTATTTTCAAAAGTTAAAAAAACGTACCCCTAAAAATTTAGACTTAATAATGCAAGATTTGCATGAAAAAGAGTTTAATAAAACAGACTGTTTAACTTGTGGTAACTGTTGTAAAACTACAAGTCCAATATTTACAAATAAAGATATTGAACGAATTTCTAAACATTTTAGAATGAAAGTTTTAGATTTTATAAATCAGTATTTAGAACTTGATTCGGATGATTTTTATGTGTTAAAAACAGCTCCTTGTTCGTTTTTAGACTTAAATGATAATATGTGTATGATTTACGATGTACGACCAAAAGCTTGTAGTGAATACCCACATACAGATAGAAGAAAATTTATTCAAATTACGGATTTAACTATAAAAAACACAGGAATTTGTCCGGCTGCATATAATATTGTTGAAGCTTTAAAAGTGAAGCTACCAAAGTAAAATTGTGAGTAGAGTAGGAGTTGTAGGGTTTAAAATACTATTGTCCCATTCTTTTTCTTCTGCCGTATTCTTGTAGCATTCGTTTATTAAAGTCGCGTTCGGCTTTTTGTAGTTTTACAATTTGATGAGCAGAAATTATAGTAGAAAGTTCTTTAATCATATTAATTTTAGCTTCATAAACTTCTTTTTCATAAAGTAAATATTGATTTAAAACTTCTTGAGCATTGGTTTCAGACATATTATTAATTCCTCCAGAATTTTTAAACTCTTGAGTTTTGCTATTTTCAAGATTAAATTTTAACTCTTGAATTTTATTTGTGTATAGGTTGTAAATTGGCCAAAATTTTTCAGCTTCAACTGGTTTTAAAGCAATAGCATCTGTAATAAATGCAGTTTTTAATAATTTTATATTTTGTCTATTCTTTTTTTGACCAACTACAGTATTTGTAGCAATTAATAAAATTAGTAATATATATATTAATTTTTTCATTTTAAATAGGTTTAATTTTCTAATAGTAATGCATCTATATCGTTTTCACTTAAATAGTCTACAACATCTGTATCGGATATGGTTTCTGTATAATTAATATCATCTAAAGATACTTCTGGAAAAATAGCAGCTAAACTTTCTGCATCATAATGAAGCATATCATTATTTATAAATTCTTCTATTTCTGAAGTAGCTAAATTGTCAAAAGTAATTGTGTTTTCTGTATTTCTTAATATAAATATTAGTAAAAACGAAGCTGCAATTGCAATTGGAATTGCAAATTTTGAAACCTTTTTAAGTGTTCTTACTTTAGAAGTTGTTTTAATTTTACTTAAAACTTGGTCTTCAATAGTTTCAAAATAATCTTTTGGAATAGTTTCTGTTGCATTATTTTTTAGAGTTTGAGCTTTAAGTTTAGCAACTGTAACATTTTCTATAGTATTAAAATAACCATTAGGTGTTTTATAAATTGTTTTATTTACTTTAATTTTAGAAGCATATAGTTGAGCCATAACACCATCTTCAACAGTATTAAAATACGCTTTAGGTACATTAAAACCGTGGTTTTTAGATGCTATTTTCCTTAATGTTGGTGCCATTTTATGTACTTCTTCTTTGTTCATTTTTTATTAGTTAGACTTACTTAAAGTTTTAAGGTTTAATGGTTTTTTAAGAAATCTTCAATTTTTTTTACTGCATGAAAATACGATGCTTTTAAAGCGCCAACAGAAGTATCTAAAATTTCTGACATCTCTTTATATTTCATTTCATCAAAATATTTCATATTAAATACCAATTGCTGTTTATGCGGTAATGTAATAATTGCTTTTTGAAGCAACAATTGAATTTCGTCACCTGTAAAATCGATGTCGTTACTTAAATTTTCAACAGATTTTAATTGTAATTCACTTAAATCTATTTGTTGTTTAGTGGCTTTTTTATTGATAAATGTAATTGCTTCATTAGTAGCAATTCTATACATCCAAGAATATAATTTGCTTTGTTCTTTAAATGAATGAATATTTCTGAAAATTTTTATAAAAGTATTTTGTAGAACATCATCTGCATCATCATGTACATATACAATTTTACGTATATGCCAATACAAACGTTCTTTGTATAAAGACATTAATTTTCTAAAAGCTTGTTCTTGTGTTTTTTTATCTTTTAGCTGCGCTACTAATAATGCATCATTATCCACTTATCAATATTTATTATAAGACACTTAAAATTAATAAAGGTTTAATTGATGATGAAAAATTAGTTTTTTTTCAAAAATTTTCTTTTGGAGTAACCAAATAAACGCTCACTTTTAATAGTTTCAGCAATACCAACAGGAAGCATTTCTTCCCAACCATGTTCTCCATTAGCAATCATGTCTAATACTTTTCTAGAGAAGACATCTAAAATTTCTGGGTCAAAATCTTTAATGTCAATAACTTTACCATTGTATTTAAAGAATTTATACAATTCTTTCATACGAGGATGCACTTTTAAATTTTCGCTAGTTTTAATTTCTCCAGTGCGTTCATCTTTAAGAGGGTATAGGTAAACTTTTAAATCTTTAAAGAATAATTTACCAAAAGCTTCTAAAATTCCACCGCTTAAATTACGGTAATATTTTTCGTTAAATATTTGAACAAAACTTTGAACACCCATTGCTAAAGCAATTCTTTCTTTGGTGAATTCTGAAAAGTATTCAACTAATTTATAGTATTCTTGATAATTGGTAATCATTACATTTTGTCCTAGAGAACATAATAATTCCGCTCTATCTAAGAAATCTCTTTCATCAATTTCTCCATCAGAACTTAAATTTGTTAAGGTGATTTCAAAAATAATTTTAGTGTTTTCAGCTTTTACCTTGCTTTCGTTTAAAAACATTTGCTCGGCAAGTTTAAACATATCCATGTTTACTTTTGTAACAGGTCTAAAACTACCTCTTAAAGCTAAAATATTGGCTTTGTATAATTGTTGTGCCGGTAGTAAGTTGTTACCATCTGGGCCAAACATTACTGCATTTGTCATGCCATTTTTTACCAGCAGCAAACTCATTAACCTATTATCTACGTAAGAAAATCGAGGGCCAGAGAAATTAATCATATCAATTTCTAACTGTACTTCGTGTAAATTATCGTATAATGATTTTAATAATTCTTTAGGCTTATCGTTTAAATAAAATGCTCCATAAATTAAATTAACACCCAATACCCCTAGGGTTTCTTGTTGTAATTTAGCATCTGTTTCTTTAAATCGGATGTGTAAGATTATTTCACTATAATCTTCTAATGGAGATAACTGAAATCTAATACCTACCCAACCATGTCCTTTAAATTTTTTAACAAAATCTATGGTTGTTACTGTATTTGCATAGGTGAAAAATATATTATTAGGGTGAGTTTTTCGGCTTAATCGGTCTTCAATAATTTCAACCTCATAGGTAAGCATTTTTTTAAGCCTGTTTTCAGTAACGTAACGACCATCTTCTTCTACACCATAAATGGCATCAGAGAAATCTTTATCGTAAGCGCTCATGGCTTTTGCTATTGTACCTGAAGCTCCTCCAGCTCTAAAAAAATGACGAACGGTTTCTTGACCTGCACCTATTTCAGCAAAAGTACCATAAGTATGTTTATTTAGATTAACTTTTAAAGCTTTTGCTTTACTGGATTTTACTTCATTAATCTCTCTATCTCCTTTTAATATTAAAGCCATTTTTTTAGTTTTCACAAAAATAGTAAAATAATTTCTTGAAAAAAACTATGTTAAATGTTACTTTAAATTTTTAGCATATTTGTAAAAATAGTATATAAAATTACCTCGATTTATTTATTTAAGTTAAAATTTTAGTATTTAATTTGTAATAAATCGAGGTAACTGGTAAAAAAGTGTTTTACATATTTTTTAATTCTGCAACTAACTCTGTTAAAGCTGCTTTTGCATCACCAAATAACATTGAAGTCTTTTGATTAAAAAAGAGTTCATTTTCAATTCCAGCATAACCTGCATTCATACTTCTTTTGTTGACAATTATGTGTTTTGCATTTTCAACATCTAGAATTGGCATTCCGTATATTGGACTTGAAGGGTCGTTATGTGCTGCTGGATTTACAACATCATTTGCACCAACAACTAATACTACGTCTGTATTTGGAAATTGAGGATTAATGTCATCCATTTCAACTAATTTATCGTATTCTACGTTACTTTCAGCTAAAAGTACATTCATATGTCCGGGCATTCTTCCTGCAACTGGGTGAATTGCGTATTTTACGTTGACTCCTTTTTCAGTTAATATTTCTTCTAATTCGTGAATTACATGTTGTGCTTGCGCTACAGCTAAACCATAACCAGGTACAATTACTACATTTGATGAATAATTTAACATTACTGCAGAATCACTTGCGCTTGTTTTTTTAATACTACCTCCCGTTTTACTAGTACCTGCAATAGCTGCAGCCCCAGCACCAAAGGCACCAAAAATAACGCTTGCTAAAGATCTATTCATAGCTTTACACATTGCAAATGTTAATATTAAACCGGCAGAACCAACTAAAATACCACCAACTAACATTACCATATTACCATATAAAATACCTGTAATTGCGGCAGCAATACCTGTTAAAGAGTTTAACAAAGAAATTACAACTGGCATATCTGCACCTCCAATTGGGATTACAAATAAGAATCCATAAACTAATGAAGCAAGTAATAAAATATACATTAAAGCATAACTATCTGTATTTAATAATACTATATATGCTCCAAAAGCAACTAAAACTAAAAACAATACATTATTTATAAGGTTGTATTTTGGTAAACGTATGTCTTTTATTGATCCGTTTAATTTTGCCCAAGCAACTAAACTTCCGGTAAAAGTAATGCTTCCTATTATTATTGCAGCAATAATTGTAGTTGCAATTTCAGAAGAAACTTTTGCAGTGTTTTCTACACCAATATTTTTACTAAATTCTACCAATCCTATTAAAGTTGCACTAGCACCACCAAAACCATTAAATAAAGAAACAAGTTCTGGCATTTTAGTCATTTCTACTTTTATAGCAATAAGGTATCCTATTACTGCACCAATAATTAAAGCTGTCCATATTAAAATATAGTTTAAAGCAGGAACTTCAAAATCGTGTAAATATAATGTAGCAAGAATTGCTAAAACCATACCACCACCAGATAAAAGGTTTCCTTTTTTGGCAGTTTCTGGATGACCTAACATTTTTAAACCAATAACAAAAGTTACTGTTGTTATTAAATATATAATTCCTAAAGCGATATTCATTATTTTCTCTTTTTAAACATTTGTAACATTCTGTCGGTAACTGCAAAACCACCAACAACATTTATAATTCCTAATACTATGGCAACAAATCCAAAAGCTAAAGCTACATAGTTTGTTGGATCAGCTTGTAACATTACTAAAATAGCCCCAACTATTACAACCCCAGAAAGGGCATTAGCGCCAGACATTAAAGGTGTATGTAAAACTGTTGGAACATTTTTAATTAATTCAACCCCAATAAATATAGCAAGTATTAAAATGTATATTAGCTGTAGGTTACTATTTATAAATTCAATAAAATTATCCATATTATTTTGTTTTTAGTTTTTTCTTATTTTTCCTTCTTGAACTATTAATGTTTCGTCAGTTATTTCTTCTTCTAACTCCCATTTAAATTCATTTTTATCATCAGTTAAATGCTTCAAAAAATTAAACATATTTTTAGCATATAATTCGCTTGCATTTGTAGAAACGCTTTCTGGAGCTATAGAAGTACCAATAATTTTTACACCGTGTTTAATTACTGTTTTATCCATTTCGCTAATTTCGCAATTACCACCTTGAGCAGCAGCTAAATCTATTATAACAGCACCATTTTTCATTTGTTTTACTTGTTCTTCAGTAATTAATACAGGCGATTTTCTACCTGGAACCATAGCAGTTGTAATTACTAAATCTGCTTGAAATAATGATTTATTTACCGCTTCTTTTTGTCTACGTGCATAGTCTTCTGAAGCAGCTTTTGCGTAACCGCCTTCAGATTTTTCTTCATTTGAATTGTCAACAGAAATAAATTTTGCTCCTAAAGATTCTGTTTGCTCTTTAGTTTCTAATCTAATATCTGTGGCTTCTACAACAGCGCCTAACCTTTTTGCCGTTGCAATTGCTTGTAAACCAGCAACACCAACACCATAAATTAATACTTTTGAAGGCGTAATTGTACCTGCTGCAGTCATCATTAATGGAAAAATCTTAGTCATTTCATTTGCTCCTAAAATAACTGCTTTGTAGCCTGCAAGATTGCTTTGAGAACTTAAAACGTCCATATCTTGGGCTCTAGATATTCGAGGCATTGCATCCATAGAAAAAGCTGTTGCACCAGTAGCGGCAATGGCTTTTATTAGTTCCTCATTAGATTTATGGTATAATTGACTCATTAAAATATGAGATGGATTAATTAGTTTTAAATCTTCTTGAGTAAAAGGATTAATTTTAATTAAAATTTTAGCTTCTTTAAAAACAACTTCTTTAGTTTCAATTTTAACGCCGATCTCTTTGTAGTCCGAATTTTTGTAAGCAGATGCAAAACCAGCATCTTTTTCCATTAAAACTTCAAAGCCTAGGCCAATAAGTTGTTTAGCAATATTTGGTGAAATAGATACTCTTTTTTCACTTTTTGGAGTCTCTTTTAATATGCCTATTTTCATGTTTAAATTAATTTTAAAGTTTACATGCTTATACTTACCAAAAGGAAGTTGGTAATTACATTGGATAGTAGATTTTTAACATGTGCAATTCATTTACTAAATATTTACGTTTTTCATAATTTTACAGTGGCATAAAAGTAATTTTTTAAGAATTATAAAAGGTTGATAAAAATCACATTTATGTATATCTGTTTTTTTACAGTACAAAGAAACCATTAATGTTTTTTATTTTATAAAAAAGTAACATAAATAACATTTTTTATTAATTAAGTTATTTCTTTAAATTTTGGCTATCTTTTTTTAGGATTTCTTGTTTTTTTAAATATTAAATGTACTTTTAATAAAAAAATAAAATTGAAAGTTACTTTTTTAGGAACAGGTACATCACAAGGAATTCCAGTAATAAATTCTAAGCACCCAGTATGTTTTTCAAAAGATAAAAGAGATAAGCGTTTGCGTGTTTCTATTATTGTAGAATGGAATAATTATAAATATATAGTAGATTGTGGTCCAGATTTTAGATATCAAATGTTACGTGCAAATGTAAATGCTATTAATGGTGTATTGTTTACACATGAACACTCAGATCATACAGCTGGTTTAGACGATATACGCCCATATAGTTTTCAAATGGGAGGCGTACCAATTTATGCAAAACAACGTGTTCTAACTAATTTAGCAAAACGGTTTGATTATATTTTTATTGATGAAAATAAATATCCTGGGGCGCCAAGTGTACATCAAAATGTAGTTGAAAATAAACCTTTTTTATTAGGTGGTTTGGAAGTAATTCCAGTTGAAGTTTATCACGGAAAATTGAAAATTTATGGATATAGGTTTAAAAATATAGCTTATTTAACCGATGTTAAGACAATTGAAGATGCTGAAAAAGAAAAACTTAAAAATTTAGAAGTATTAATTATTAATGCTATTCGCCATAAACCACATCATTCTCATTTAAATTTAGATGAAGCTTTAGCTTTAATTGAAGAATTAAAACCTAAAAAAACATTTTTAACACATATAAGTCAAGATTTAGGTTTTCATGCCGACGTTGAAAAAAACTTACCTGAAAATGTTTTTTTAGCCTATGATGAACTTGTTATTGAGGTTGATTAAAGCTATATTTTTTTAGCAATTAATAAAAATAATGGGTATTCTTTTGCATTCTTTTTTATTTGATAACAAATTGTGTAATGGACTGTTTTAAATCCATTTATAGAAAGCATATTTATTATTGTTTCTTTATTAAATCCATTATGTCCAGTAAAATTAGGTGTTGTATTATGAAAAGAGCCATCTTCTTCAACCAAATCGGCTATACATAAATAGCCGTTTTCATTTAGTAATAAACTAAATTTTTCTAAGGCTTTATCAATTTTTTCTATATGATGCATGGTCATTAATGTGTAAATTACATCTGTTTTAGAAATGTTTTTAGAGTCTTTTAAAATATCAATTAATATTGGTTTAAAATTATTTATTTTAAGTGTTTCAATTTTTTCTTTTAATACGTTTATCATTCCTTCCGAAGTATCAATAAGCGTAATTTCTTTAAAATAATTTTGTAATTGAAAACTTAATAAACCAGTTCCACAGCCAAATTCTAATGCTTTTGTTGTTTTTAAAGGTTTAATAAAGTTAATTATTTCTTTTGCAAAAGCAGAAGCTCTTTCTATTTTTTCAATATTATTGTCCCAATTTTTTGCTTTTTTATCGAAGTGAGATGTTATCATTATTATTCAATTGTAAGGTTGTATTTTTCTAATAAGCCAGCAATGCTATTTAAAGAAAATTTAGCATTTTTTATATTGTTTATTTCAGGGTTGATAGAGTAGCTGTATGAGGATCTAAAATCTGTTTTTTGTAAATCGGTATCTTCAAAAATGGCTTTATTTAAATCACAATTTTCAAAGATAGAATTTGAAACTTCTGCCTCTACAAAATCAGTTTCTTGCAAATTACAATTTTTAAACGTAGTGTTTTTAAGTTTTAATTGATAGAATGAAGCTAAGTTTAACTGACAATTATTAAAAGTAAAACTTAATAAAAAGGGATTACACTCATTAAAATTTAAACCAACTAATTTACATGTATTAAAAATAACATCTTTAAATGAAGTGTTTTTTACATTAGAATTACTAAAATTGCAATCTTTAAATTCACACTCTATAAATTCAGTATTTGAAAAGTATAGGTTAGAAAAATTACAATTAATAAAAGTACAATTATCATATTCTCCTTTTATAAATTTATTTAGCGAATAATTTTTTCCTTTAAAAGTTTTACTATCTATGTAGTTGTCATTCATTTTTTAAAATTACATAAAACATTTTAAATATAACCACAAAAAAAAGCCCATCTGTTTAGATGAGCTTTTGTAAAAAATTAAGAAGTATATATTAAATTACTTTTACATTTACTGCGTTTAATCCTTTTTTACCTTCCTGTAAATCAAATTCAACTTCATCGCCTTCACGAATCTCGTCAATTAATCCAGAAATGTGAACAAAATGTTCTTTGTTTGAACCTTCTTCTGTAATAAATCCGAAACCTTTAGTTTCATTGAAGAATTTTACTGTTCCTTTACTCATCTTAAAAAATTTTATATTATTATATTATTGTGGCAAATATAGCCCCAAGTTATGAGATAACCTAAATAAAACTACTTATTATTCAAATAGTTATGGTAGCACCTATTTACACTAAGAAAACCTTTTAAAATAAGTTGAATTTTAGCTTTTAATTTGTTTTTTTTTGAATTTATCGAATTTATTTTCGGTTGTTTTTGGCCAATTGTTGTTGCTTAAATCAACATCGGCAGTTTCTTCATCTGGATCTATTGTAATTTTTTTAATTGCTTTGCTTGTTGGAAAAATTTTGGTTACTTCTGCATCGTTTTTTCTCCAAATTTGTGCTGGGTATTGTTTGCGTTCTTTAGTACCATCTTCATATTCAAATTCAACAATAATTGGCATAACTAAATCTCCTGGTTTTTCAAATTTTACTTCATAAAAATATTTAGGAGATTTTAGTGTTGCTTTTTCTTCTGAAGAAAAGTTTTCATCAATATAGGTACTTAAAGAACTAAAATCTTTAGCAGTATTATTTTTTAAATCTTCAGTAAACTCATCACTGTCTTCAGAAACTAAATATAATGATGGTGGAATATCGTTTTTACTAATACCAAAACGTTCATACCTTTTAATTGCTTGTTCTGTTGGTTTATCTGTTATATGGTATTTTTTCACTTCTTTTATTCCAATATCTGTGTTTCCGGTGGTATAAAACCAACCTCTCCAAAACCAATCTAAATCCATTGCAGAAGCATCTTCCATAGTTCTAAAAAAGTCAGCAGGAGTAGGGTGTTTAAATTTCCAACGCGTTGCGTATGTTTTAAAAGCATGGTCAAATAATTCTGGCCCCATAATTGTATGTCTTAGAATCCAAAGCGCGGTTGCAGGTTTTGCATAGGCATTATTTCCAAATTGATACACATCATCTCCTTTAGACATAATAGGTGCTAATTTAGATTGATCACCTTTCATATAACCAACAATGTTTTTTGGTAAACCTCTGTTTAATGGATAGCCTTCTTCATAATCCATCATAGCTAACATTTGTACAAAAGAATTTAAACCTTCATCCATCCAAGTCCATTGACGCTCGTCTGAGTTTACAATCATTGGAAAAAAGTTATGACCTACCTCGTGAATTGTAACACCAATCATTCTGTATTTTGTACGGTCGTTATAGGTTCCATCTGGATTTGGTCTTCCTGGATTGAAACAAATTTGAGGATATTCCATACCCATTTGTCCATCAACAGAAATTGCTTTGTGGTAAGGGTAATCAAAAGTATGTCTAGAATATGTGATTAAAGTTTGTGCAGTTGCTCTGGTGGAATGGTCTCCATATAAAGGATTTGCTTCTTTAGAATAATAAGAATAAGCCATTACAGTTCTACCATTAATATCTACCGCCATAGCATCCCAAATAAATTTTCTTGAAGTTGCAAATGCATAATCTCTAACATTTTCTGCGAAAAATCTCCAGGTTTTTGTTTTTTTAGATTTTTGTTTTTCAGCTTTTGTTGCTTCTTCTTGGGTAACAATTAACACAGGATTGTCAAAAGTTGTTCGTGCCTTTGCTAATCTATTTTGTTGTGTTTTAGTAAGTACCTCACTTTCATTCATTAGAACTCCTGTAGCACCAAGAATGTGATCTGCTGGAGTTGTTATAGAGACATCATAATCACCAAATTCTAAAGCAAATTCACTGCGCCCCCAAAATTGATCGTTTTGCCAACCTTCTACATTGTTATAAACACACAATCTTGGAAAAAACTGTGCTATTACGTAGCTATTATTATTGTCTTTAGGAAAATGTTCAAAACCAGATCTACCACCTTGTGTTACGTGATTGTTAATATTATACCACCATTTTATTTTAAACGTATGTGTTTGACCAGGAGCTAACGGTTTTTCTAAATTTAAACGCATCATTGTTTGGTTGATAAGGTAAGAAGCATCGCTATTGTCCATGTTTTTTACAAAATCAATTTTAAAACCACCATCAAATTTGTCTTCCATAAAAGTTTTTGAAAATTGAGATGGTGTATATAATGTATTTAAGCCACGAGATTGAATTTCAGGTGATTTAGAATCTGCAGCTCGTACATTTTGATCTAATTGAATCCATAAATATTCTAAATAATCTTGAGAGTTATTGTGGTAAGTAATTATTTCTTCGCCATAAATACGCTGATTTTCATCATCTAAAACAATGTCCATTTTATAGTCCACTTTTTGTTGAGAATATTCGTAACCGGGCGCTCCAGACGCAGTGTGCTGGTTGTTTGGTGTTGGCAATTCTTCATTAAGTTGTTTAAACTTACTTATATTATAGTGTCCTTTTTGTGCTTCTTTTTTTTCAATTTCTTGCGCTAAAACAACGGGTGAAATTAGTAAAATTGTTAGAAAGAGTAAAAATGCTTTTTTCATTTTAGAGATTTACGATTTTTTAAAATTGAGTTTGTTAGTTAATAATTTACGATACTTCATTTAGTAAATATGGTTACTAAATAGCGTAGAAGTATAGTTAACTTTTAATTTGTTTCTTTTTAAATTTTTCGAATTTAGTTTCGGTTGTTTTAGGCCAACTGTTATTGCTTAAATCTACATCAGCTGTTTGTTGATCTGGATCTACAGTAATTTTTTTAATAGCTTTACTTGTAGGGAAAACTTTGGTTACTTCTGCATCGTTTTTTCTCCAAATTTGCGCTGGATATTGTTTGCGTTCTTTGGTTGCATCTTCATATTCAAATTCAACAATAATTGGCATTACCAAATCACCTGGTTTTTCAAATTTTAATTCATAAAAATATTTAGGAGATTTTAGTGTTGCTTTTTCTTCTGAAGAAAAGTTTTCATCAATATAATTGCTTAAAGTGCTAAAATCTTCGGCCTTATTATTTTTTAAATCAGCTGTAAATTCGTCACTGTCTTCAGAAACTAAATATAATGATGGTGGCATGTCATCTTTACTAATTCCAAAACGAGCGTATCTTTTTATTGCTTGTTCTGTTGGTTTGTCTGTTATGTGGTATTTTTTTACTTCTTTTATACCAATGTCGTTATTACCTGTTGTGTAAAACCAACCTCTCCAAAACCAATCTAAATCCATTGCCGAAGCATCTTCCATAGATCTAAAGAAGTCAGCAGGAGTAGGGTGTTTAAATTTCCAACGGGTTGCATATGTTTTAAAAGCATGGTCAAATAATTCTGGTCCCATTATAGTTTGGCGTAAAATAAAAAGACCTGCTGCTGGTTTTGAATATGCGTTCGCACCAAAATTAAAAGTATTATCTCCTTGTGTCATAATTGGAGCCAATCTACTTTGATCTCCTTTCATATAACCAACAATATTTTTTGGATATTTTGTCATAGGAAACATAATAGAATCGTATTTATATTCTGCTAAAATTTCAACAAAAGAATTAATACCTTCATCCATCCAAGTCCACTGACGTTCATCAGAATTCACTATCATAGGGAAAAAATTATGTCCGATTTCGTGTGTAATAACACCAATCATTCCTTTTTTTGTTCTTTCCGTAAAGTTTCCGTTTTTATCGCCTCTACCAAAATTAAAACTGATCATTGGATATTCCATTCCCATTTCAACATTTATAGATGAAGCATGCGGATAAGGATAATCAAAAGTATGTTTAGAATAAACCTC
Organism: Lutibacter sp. A64; assembly: GCF_022429565.1. Classification (NCBI taxonomy): domain Bacteria; kingdom Pseudomonadati; phylum Bacteroidota; class Flavobacteriia; order Flavobacteriales; family Flavobacteriaceae; genus Lutibacter; species Lutibacter sp. A64. Next base: position 1,139,572 of record NZ_CP092487.1, on the reverse strand, counting down.
TAATGTATTTGCAACAACTCTGGTAGAATGTTCTTGCCAAAGTGCTTTTCCTTCTTCTGGGTATAAAGAGTATGCCATTACAGTTTTGTTGTTTAATTTAACGGCCATAGCATCCCATATGTATTTATTTGAAGTTGCAAATGCAAAGTCACGAACATTTTTGGCACTAAATTTCCACGTTTTTGTTTTGTTGCTTTTTTCTTTTGAAGCTTTTAAAGCATCTTCTGGGGTAACAATAAATATTGGGTTATTATAGGTGGTTTGTGCTTCTACGTATCTTTTATATTGAGTTTTAGATAGAACTTCTTTTGGGTTTTGTAATTCTCCAGTTGCATTTAATATATAATTTTTAGGAGTAGTTATTGAAACTTCAAAATCACCAAATTCTAAAGCAAATTCACTAGATCCCCAAAATTGTAGGTTTTGCCATCCTTCAACATTGTTGTAAACCGCTAAACGAGGATAAAATTGTGCAATTGCATAAGCGGTATTGCCATCTTCAAATATTTCAAAACCAGATCTTCCTCTATCTTCTTTATAATTATTGATGTTATACCACCATTTAATATCAAAAGTAAAAGTGTTACCTGGAGCCAATGCTGTTGATAAATCAATACGCATCATTGTATTGTTAATTGTATAATTTAAATCGTTTCCACCAGCATCTTTTAAGGCTTCAATTTTAAAACCTCCATCAAAAGGTTTTCCCATAAAGTTTTTTGTAAAACTTGAAGGCGTATATGCTGCTCTTGGACGATCACCATTTATATCTTTAGTTTTTGAATTTGCTGCACGTACATTTTGATCTAGTTGTACCCATAAATAGTCTAAATAATCTTTAGAATTATTGTGGTATGTTATAGTTTGATATCCAGAAATTCTATGATTTTCGGTATCTAAAACAATGTCCATATTATAATCTACCTGTTGCTGTGTGTATTGATAACCAGGAGCACCAGAAGCTGTATGTTGCTTGTTTGGTGTTGGTAATTCTTCATTTAATTGTTTAAATTTACTAATGTTATAGTGCCCTTTTTGTTCATTTTTTTGTTGTATTTCTTGGGCAAAAGTTGTAGAAGAGATTATTACGGTAGAAAGTAATAATAGGTAAAATTGTTTCATATTTTATAGATTGTTTTTTTTAAGCTCACTTGTTATTAGTTGATTATAGCTAAATTATTTGATTAGTTTTTAACCTACTTAGTTATATTAAATTTTATGAATAAAATTTAAGCGTGTAAATTAATAATTTTAACAATATTTTTTGATAAAAATTATAATTTTAACAAAGCTTTAAGTGTTTTGTTGTTTAAATAGAATGTTTTTTGAGTTTTGTTTGCGTATATTTTAACAATATTTTGTTGATCTTCAAAATCTCTAATTAAACAGGTATTGTAAATGTCTATTGAATTTAAAGTTGCAATATCTGTAATTTCTAAATAAAACCGTACAATATCATCATCATACTCTTTTCCAATGTATGTATAAGAAACCGAATTGTTATTTACTGCTAATTTAAAATTGTTATTTAAATACGTTTTAAAATAGTGGTCAATATTTGGCGCTTCATCTTCTGTAGCTAATTTAAGACTTGTGTTATTATCTTTATTTAATGTTAATTCAATATCATCAATAAAAAAGCCAATAATAATCTGTATAGATTGTTTCTCTTCTACGTATTCAATTTCACATAAACTTAAATAATATTTATGCATTGTAAATGAAAATAAGGGGATTATGAGTATTAATAATAGATAATTTTTAAATTTCATAGGTTAAATATTATTAAAGTTAGTATTATTTTCTTGTCTTTTTACCCAATTTTCTTTGGTAAGTTTATATCTTCTATCAGTACAATTGTCTCGTTTATTAAAAAAATCGTGATCTTTATCAAAAAATTTTTCTAAAATTTTTACAGATTTTGTATTTATAATATTTACGTCTGCAGTAATTATATTAAAATTTAAAGTTTCGAAACTAAAATTAATTAAACCTTTTGCTGTTTCTGTACCATAACCTTTTCCCCAGTATTGCTCTCTTAAACGATAGGCAATTTCGGGTTCGTCTTCGTTATTTTTTAATAATCCACAAATACCAATAAAATTAGAGTTTTCTTTTTCAATTAAGCTCCATATTTTTTTTGTAGCGTTTTTTTTAAGGGCAATTAATTTTTTTAAAGTAAGATCACTTTCTGTTTTAGACATGGCTTCTAGAGGAATGGGATTCATAACATTTGGATTTCCCATCATATCAAAAAAAGGGTCTGAGTCCGTTATTTTTAATGTTCTAATTAGCAAGCGTTCTGTTTCAAAAAGCATTGATTTTATTTTAGTTACTTATTTTTAAAAATAATAAGTTGCAAGAAACAAAAAATGATTTAAAAATATGGTTAAGTAGCTTTAAAATATATTATTCATTTATTTTATTAAACTTTCTACTTTGTACTATTAAAAAGTTTTTAATTTGAAATTCTGTACTGTTTATGTGATTGCTTAATCCATTTTCTTGGCAATATTCTAAAAATAAATAAATTTTATGATCTGGGATTTTTAATTCATCAATAAAAAAATCTGCTTTATAAAGTGTATATAATTTAGTTGGAAATTCTTCTAAAAGACGTTGATTTTCTAATTCAGAAGCTTTTCTTGCTTTATTTTTACTTCGTATACCTTTTGTAATTAAACTTAAAATTGAAATAAAGTCAACGCCAGTATTTCCATAAGTAGGATCTGTCATTCTACGTAAATCCGGTCCTTTTTTCTTACTGTTTTCTGTGGTATTTAAAATCATTCCTTTTTGAACATCAATGTTTCCAAAATTTAATCTTATTTTTTGATTTAATAAAACTTCATCTAATTCATTAAAATTTTGTTCTAAGTAAACAAGTATTTTTTTTTCGTTAATATGTTTTTCTGAAATTTTAATAACCCTATTTTTATAATTTATAGAAGAAAATAAAATAGAATCTCCAAGTTTTGCATGTAATGTAAACTCTCCTTTAGCATTACTGGCAGAGCCAAGTTGTTGGGTGCGGTTTAAAACATTTATACTCTCTAAAAATGTAGAGTCAGATTTTACAATACCTTCAATTACTACAAGTGATTTTTGAGCAAATAATTGTGTACTTGTACATAAAAGAAATAGTAATAATGCTGTAAGTTTATTTTTGAATTTCATTATATAGGATGCTTTGTTCTTGTAAAATTTTTATGATTTGAAACATTTTATTTTCGTTGAATTTTTTAACGAGATCTCTATGCTCACAATAATTAATAAAGTTATAAATTTTATCTTCAGGAATCTTTAAATCGTTTACAAAAAATGATGTTCCTAATTTTCTTTTTAGTTTATCAGGAAATTTAAGATCTTCTTTTAGTTCTCTTTTTAATTTTTTTTCTACTTCAAGTCTTCTGTCAGGTAACGAAAAACCAGTACCAACACCGGCGCCCGCAGCTGTAGGGTCTGTTAATTTTCTTGCATCAGGAGCTTTTGAAAAATCGCTAGCATAATCTGCTCCTAATTTATTAACCTGACTTCTATCAAAAGAAAATGAATGTTTAGGCAGTGTTTCTTTTGGCTTATTTGCTAAATCAAAACTTAAATCGCCTGTTAAACCGTTTAAAAAAACTTCATCTAGCTTATTTATATTTGGTTCTAATAAAATACTTAGATTTTTGGTGAGTGCATGTTCTTCGGTTATTTTAATTTTTAAAGGTTCATATTGAATCGAAGAAATTAATAAAACATCACCTACTGAAGCTGTAATACTAAAAGTTCCGGTGGCGCTACTAATTGTTCCTATTTTGTTGTTTAAATTAACAATATGTACGTCTGCTAATGTTTCTGTTGTGTCAAAAACAGTTCCAGAAAATGTAATATATTTAATTTGAGCATTTGTGTTTATGTGTTGAAACACAACAAAAAAACAAATTAAATGATGTTTTTTAATTTTTAATTTCATTATAATTGGTACTTTCTTCTTTTAAAATCTCAATAATTTCTAATAGTTTATTATTGTAGTATTTATTAGAAATATTTTTAGATTCACAATAATCTATAAACAAATAAATGTTGTCTTTGGGTATTTTTAAGGTTGCTATAAAAAAATCATCACCCAGTCGTTTTCTAAGTTGAAAAGGGAAATCTTTCTTTTTTTTAAGTTTTCTTTTTAATGCTCTTTCGTTTTCTAACTGTCTATTATATTTACTTCCTTGACCACCACCAGCAATATATAAAGGGTTTGTAAACGTTTCAGCATTTACCTTTTTTTTATATCCAAATTCATCACCAGGTAATTTTTTATCTAAATCACTTAATTTGTATACAAAGTTAGGCTTTACAGCTGTATCTTTCGGTGTTTTTTTAAAATCTGTCTCTAAACTACCTGTTAATCCATGTAAAAAAACTTCATCTAAGATAGTTACAGTTGGTACTAATTTTACAATTAATACATTTGAAAGTAGATGAAACTCTGAAATAGTAATTTTTTTATTTTGATATTCAATAGATGAAAATAATAAGATATCTCCTTGTTTTGCTAAAATTTTAAATGTACCATCGTTATTACTAATGGTACCAAGTTTATTATTTAAGTTTACTATATGAATATTGCCAATAGGTTTATTTGCGTTATATATGGTTCCTATTATTGTAGCAGACTTTTCTTGTGAAAAAGCATTTGTAGTTATTAAAATGAAAAAAGTTAAGTTGGTTAAGTTTAATTTCATTATAACAAAGAACGTAATTGAAATCTTAAAATAGTACTAAGGCTATTGTAAATTAATGTTAAAAGCAATAAAAATAGTATATTTGATAAAACTTTATTTTTTATGAAAAAATTACTAATAGCAAGTACTTCTACAGTACATGGTAAAAAATATTTAGAATATATTTTACCTGAATTGTCTGAATTTTTTAAAGGTGTTAGCGAAATTTTATTTATTCCGTATGCAAGACCTGGAGGAATTTCACACGATGCTTATACTGAAATTGCAAGTGCTGCTTTTGAAAAAATTAATATAAGAGTTAGAGGTATTCACGAATTTACAAACCCGTTTGAAGCAATTAATAGTGCTAAAGGAGTTTTTACCGGAGGAGGAAATACGTTTTTATTGCTAAAACAATTGTATGATACTAAAGTGATTTCGAGTTTAAAAAATGTTGTAGAAAATGGTACACCTTATTTTGGAACTAGTGCAGGAAGTAATATTACTGGTTTAACCATTCAAAACACCAATGATATGCCAATAATTTACCCACCAAGTTTTAAATCTTTTGGTTTTATTAATTTTAATATTAACCCTCATTATTTAGATCCTGATCCAAACTCAACACATATGGGAGAAACTAGAGAAACACGTATTAATGAGTTTCATACCTTAAATAAAATACCTGTTTTAGGTTTAAGAGAGGGGAGTTGGATTCATGTAAATGGAAGTAAAGCTGTTTTAAAAGGACCGTTATTTGCGCGTTTGTTTCAGCAAGGAAAACAACCTATAGAGTTGCCTCCAAACTCAGATTTAAATTTTTTAATGTAAGTTTAAAGTTAGTGCAATTATATGTGCATCAGGTGATTTTTTAATGCTGTCGGTTAATTTATTGTACGAATTTATAATTTTTAGAGTGTCAATTTCGGTATTTTTTAATTGATCTCTTAAAATCATTGCAGCAATATAAGAGTTGTTATTTTGTTCAATATAATTGTAGCTAAAATCTATATATTCTTGTTCAATTTCTTTCATTTTAGCATTGATTTTAGCCAATTGATTTGCATTATTTTCCAATCTATATTTTTGAAACTGAGGAAATAGATAGGTTATTTTTTTAAATATATTTTTAGATTTAGATTGATAATTTTTAAGTTCTGAATTTAATTTCGAACCTTCTATTTGAGTGTTTTCAAAATTTTCAGCATCAATTGTTATAGATATATCTGTATTTTCTACTATTAATATTACTGTTGAAGAATATTGCTTAAAACTAATAGCAAAACGCTCTGGGTGTTCTACAAAAACTTTAAAAGAAAATGTATTGTTTACAACTTTTGAAGAATCAATTACATATATAGAATTTTCAATTATTTTGTTTAAATAAACTTCTCGTGGATGAAAGTTCTTTAAAGTACCATTAATTGTATAGGCGTTTTTTATAGCAACAGCTTCTTTTTTTTGAAGATGTTCTTTTTTACAAGCAACTAAAATATAAGAACAACTACAAACTAAAATTAAGCATTTTATTAGAGTTGTATTAATTTTTTTCATTGTTAGTTGTAAAAAAATAGTTGTTTTATGAACATAAAATTAGCTCTAAATTTGTCTTTTCCTGCAAAGGTAGGAATCCATACGATATGAAATTAAATTACAGCTTTGGCAGAAATGACAGCGATAAAAAATTCCGACTCAATTTCTACCTTGCTCAGCTACCCATTATCAATTAAAATATGGGTTTAAAAATATTAGATTAGTATTAATCTAATAATTTACGTATTCAATAATTTCAATTCCATAACCAGTCATACCAACTCTTTTTCTAAAAGATGTAGCGTTTGAAAGTACTTTTAATTTTGTAATACCTAAATCGTGTAAAATTTGCGCACCAATTCCAAAATCTTTTTCATCCATTTTTAAATTAGGAGTGTATGTTTGGTTGTTAGCTTGACTTTCTTTTAAAATTGCCAATCTAGTAAGTAAATTAAAATTTTGATTTTCTTGATTAATAAAAACAACTGCTCCTTTACCAGCTTTATTAATGGCCTCAAAAACACCTTTTAATTTGTCATCAGGGTTTTTGGTTAATGTACCTAAAATATCATTGTTTACTAACGTAGAATTTACTTTAACTAAAACTTCTTCACCTTCAGTCCAAGTTCCTTTTGTTAAAGATAAATGTACTTGATTGTTAGTTGTTTGTTTGTAGGCTCTTAATCTATAATCTCCAAAACGTGTATTTATGGTAAAGTCTTCTGTTAATTCTATTAGCGAATCGTGTTGCATTCTATATTCAACCAATTTTTCTATAGAAATAATTTTTAGATCAAATTGTTTTGCAATTTTTACTAATTGAGGAAGACGTGCCATCGTACCGTCTTCATTCATTATTTCAACAATAACACCAGCTGGATTTAAACCTGCTAAACGCGCTAAGTCTATAATTGCTTCTGTATGCCCAGTTCTTCTTAAAACACCACCTTCACGTGCTTTTAAAGGAAAAATATGTCCAGGTCTACTTAAATCGTGTGGTCTGGTTTCACTTTCAGTTAAAGATTTTACAGTAATAGCTCTGTCATGAGCTGAAATTCCGGTAGTAACACCTTTTCCATGATAATCTATAGAAACTGTAAAAGCTGTTCCTAACGGATCGGTATTAAGTCCAACCATTAGGTCTAAATTTAATTCTTTACACCTTTTTTCAGTAATAGGAGCACAGATAAGACCTCTACCATTAGTAGCCATAAAGTTAATCATTTCTGGAGTTACTTTATCTGCAGCAGCTACAAAATCACCTTCATTTTCTCTGTTTTCATCATCAACAACAATTACTACTTTTCCATTTTTTATATCTGAAATTGCTTCTTCAATTGTGTTTAATTTTATTTCTTTTGTTAAGATTGTCATGGTTGTTTAGTTGAATTTTTAGTAAATCTATTGAAAAACTTTTTTATGGATTCTAAAACGGAATCTATGTTAAATACTCCCATTCCTTGTGTAGCTCTTCGGGTTAATAATAAACCAAATGGTAATAATATTAGTGTAGAAATCCACCCACCTAATAAAGTTGTAATTGCACTTTCCTCTGATAGATTTTTTCCAAATTGTGAAATGAAAAAATAAATTACAAAAATTGTAATTGCCATTATCATTGGTAATCCAAAACCTCCTTTTCTAATAATTGAACCTAAAGGAGCACCTATAAAAAAGAGTACTAGGCAAGCTAATGAAAAAGAGAAGCGGTAATTATATTCGTAATCATATAAATTTAGACGCTTTCTATCTCTTTTAATTTTTTCTTTTTGATTGTTAATTCTATCTGTTGATCTTTTTAGATTTTGTAATGCATCTCTTGTGATAATTGTTTTATTAGCAGTAGAGAAGTTATCTAAAATTTCTGGTTTTAAAATAGTATCTCTAATAGAATCTGGGTATTTATACAGTCTATTAGCTTTTATGGTTTTATAAAAGTTATTTGAACGTAATTCTAAGTGTTTGTCATAACTAGATTTTTCTATTTTAGAAATAGAATCTAATTGATATATACTTAACATTCCGTGATGTTGTGTTACATCTTCATTGTCGAGATTTTCATCATCATTAAATGAAGAAATATCTATATTAATGGTATAAGTATCGAACTTAGCTGCAGAAGCAGGCATTTTTTTTCGTTCTTTTTGAGTCATAGCTCTTTTGCTATGTTCTTCGTAATAATTACCATTTTGCAATGTTAAGGTCATGTATTTACTACCTTCTTCGGTAGAGATTTCACCTTTTTCAGCTGTAATTATCTTTACTTTTCCTTGATTAAGAGTTAAATCTGCAATTTGAACATTTTTAAGCAAATTTTCTTCTTCGCCATATTTTTCATCAAATTTAATGTTAAATCCAGGTATTTCTGTATTAAATGCGCCAGGAACCAGTGCCAAAGCTGGTTTCTTTTTTTTCATATTTAAATACAGGTTTTTTTGTTTTAATGTTGCCCAAGGGTATACATTATTTAAGAAAACAAAATTTAAGGCACTTAAAAGAATTGTTAATATAACCAATGGTCTAATAACTCTTTTTAAAGAAATACCAGAAGATTTTATAGCGGCAAATTCGTAATTTTCAGATAAATTGCCTAAAGCCATAATTGATGATAACAATATACCAATTGGTAGGGCAGTAGGTGTAAGTATTAAGGATAAATATCCAAGAAATTTTAAAATAAAGAAAATATCAATTCCTTTACCTGCAATTTCGTCAAAAGCTAACCAGAGTGCTTGCATTACAAGCACAAAAAGAACCACAAAAAATGTGGCTAATAGTGGCCGTAGAAAGCTTTTTAAAATGTATTTATCAAATATTTTCAACGCTATTAATTTGGTTCAGAAATGGTGTAATTTTTTTTATTTCTGAAAGTTTGTTCGTCAAAGATAAAAAGCTTTTCCGAAATAGGTTGATTTGTTTTAAAAGTTCTTACTTCAAGTGTTGTTATTGTGTTGTTTTTTCCAGTTTCAATAATATTGTAAATGTGTTTTGTTCTATTATCAATACCAACCATAACATTTTTAATTTCAGAGTTACTGTCTGTAGGTGTTAATTTTACATATTGAATTTTAATTCCTTTTAGATTTTTTAAATCGCCCATTTCGTACGTAAACCCATTCTTATAAAATGAAAATATTTTTGAAGGAGTTAGTGTAGAATTATTATTGTTTGAAGCTTTTTGAATGATTACTTCTTCATCTTCATGAATAATAATATATGTTTTTTTACCATCAAAAATTTGTTCTGTGCCCATATATTTTAAATGGTATTTGTCTCCTTTTAGTGTAGCGCTTCCTAAGGTTTCTTGGTGTACATCAGCATCATAGTTATCTATGCGATGGTTAAATTCAAGATAAATGTTAGAGTATCCTTCTACTTTTTGAGCAACTTGATCTAATAAGGCTTTTGCTTTACTTGCATCTTGACTAAATACGTTTATAGATAATAAAAAAACACTTAGTACTAGTATAATTCTTTTCATGATTTGTTAATAAACTTTTTATATTATTTTTCCCCGTCTAATAATTGATTTAGAGCCATTTCATCTGGAACCAACACCTGTCTTGCTTTGCTACCTTCAAATTGACCAACGATGCCTGCGGCTTCTAATTGATCTATCAATCTACCTGCTCTATTGTAACCTAATTTTAGTTTACGTTGCAATAAAGAAGCAGAACCTTGTTGCGCATGTACAATAACCAATGCTGCATCTCTAAATAAAACATCTCTTTCGCTAATATCCACATCAAGACTTGTGCCAACTTCTTCACCATTGTATTCTGGCAATAGATAAGCGCTTGGATATGCTCTTTGAGAACCTATATAATCAGTAATTCTTTCTACTTCTGGCGTGTCTACAAATGCACATTGTAAGCGTATTACGTCATTTCCATTAGTAAATAACATATCACCTTTACCTATTAATTGATCAGCGCCAGCTCCATCTAGAATAGTTCTAGAATCTATTTTTGAAGTAACTCTAAATGCAATTCTTGCAGGGAAATTGGCTTTAATTATACCTGTTATTACATTTACAGACGGACGTTGTGTTGCAACAATTAAGTGTATTCCAATTGCACGTGCTAATTGAGCTAAACGTGCAATAGGTGTTTCAACTTCTTTACCAGCAGTCATAATTAAATCTGCAAACTCATCAATTACCAATACTATATATGGTAAAAACTTATGGCCATTTTCTGGATTTAATTTTCGTTCTTTAAATTTTGTATTGTATTCTTTAATGTTACGAACCATAGCTTTTTTAAGCAAATCGTAACGGTTATCCATTTCAATACATAAAGAATTAAGGGTATTAATTACTTTTGCAGTATCTGTAATAATTGCGTCTTCTGTATCTGGTAATTTTGCAAGGTAATGGCGCTCTATATGATTGAATAATGTTAGTTCTACCTTTTTAGGATCTACCAATACAAATTTAACTTCAGCAGGATGTTTTTTATATAAAAGTGAAGTTAATACAGCATTTAAACCAACCGATTTTCCTTGTCCTGTAGCACCTGCCATTAATAAATGCGGCATTTTAGCTAAATCAAAAACAAATGTCTCGTTAGAAATTGTTTTTCCCATTGCTACTGGTAATTCCATTTCAGAGTTTTGAAATTTTGCTGAAGATATTACCGATTTCATTGAAACCATGGTTGCCTTTTTATTTGGAACTTCAATACCAATAGTTCCTTTACCAGGTATTGGCGCAATTATACGAATACCCATTGCAGAAAGTGATAGCGCAATATCGTCTTCTAAATTTTTAATTTTAGAAATTCGAATACCTGCTTCTGGTACAATTTCATAAAGTGTTACAGTTGGACCAACAGTAGCTTTAATTTTTGCGATACCAATATTATAGTTGTTTAATGTTTCAACAATTCTATTTTTATGATTTTCTAATTCTTCTTGGTCAATAGAAATACTTTCGTCGTAATCTTTTAAAAGATTTAAAGTAGGGAAGGTGTAACTACCCAATTCTAATGTAGGATCAAATTCGCCATAATCTTCAACCAATTTATTAGGTATATTTTCTTCAACATGGCTTTCTTCAACAACTTTTTCTACATCAATTGTTACTTGATCTTTAGTTTTATTAGATTTAGGTTTTTCTAAAGTAGGTTTTGTAGTATCTAATTCTAAATCAAAATCGGTTGTTATTTCTGGTTCTATAATTTCTTCTTTAACTTCTGTAGAAGTAGGTGTTGATATAGTTGGTTCTATAGGTTTTTTAATTTTTTCTGGTGAAGTTTTTGAATCTGAATTAGTTATTACTTTTTTCTCAGGAAAAAGGTTTTTAATTTTTTCTGGTGTTAATTTAAATCGTATTACTAAATACGAAATTAATAAAAATAGTAGTACTAATAGTAATCCTGTTTTTCCTAAAAATTGTTGTAAGTAATTGTTTAATTCGAAACCTATTATACCCGGTAACAATGCATTTTTTGAACTAAAAAAGCCCGTAGTTACAGAAAACCAAATAATACCTAAAATTCCCCATCCCCAATATTTTCTTACATGTTTAATGCTTCCTTTTAAAAAAATAGCAATTCCGGTTAAGTATAAAATAAAAGGAATATACAATGATGCAATTCCAAAACCATCATAAATAAAAAAATGACTGATACTAGCACCAATTTTGCCTAATAAATTTTTTACAGTAATGTTTTTATCCGTAAAACTAGAAAGTTGACTTTGGTCTTCTTGCCAATTAAATAGGTAGGATAAAAAAGAAATAATTAAAAATACCGCAAATAATACTATAAAAGCACCTATTAAAGTTTGTGTTTGCCTATTTCCAAAAAATGTTTTTATTTTTTGAAAACGTGGTTTACGCTTTGTTTTAGACATTGTTTCTTTCTTTTTAGCCATAGGAATTTATATGCCGCAAAAATATAAAATTATTGTGATTGCAGTTGTATTACTAAAATAATTTAGGAATATAGATTATAAAACCAATAATAACCGCAAATATTGCAGCAAAAAAAGATGCACCTGCAGAAATATCTTTAATGGTTCCAATTTTTTTATGATATTCTGGATGTATAAAGTCAGCTAATTTTTCAATAGCTGTATTTAAAGATTCTGCTACCAAAACAAGTCCAATTGCAAAAATTTGGAACATCCATTCGGTAGCAGAAATATGCATAATAAAACCAAAAATGGTCATTATTACAGCAATAATTACTTGAGCTATAATACTTTTTTCTGATGTAATTAAAATCCAAAATCCTTTAGCTGCAAATTTTACAGCCTTAATTCTATTTAAAATAAAATTACTTTCAGAATTCATAAATTAAAGTGCTTTTATAGCAGCTTCATAATTTGGTTCGTCAGCAATTTCTGGAACTTGCTCTGTATAAGTAACAATACCTTCTTCGTTAATAACTACAATTGCTCTAGAATGTAAGTTAGCTAAAGGTCCATTTTTAATTGTTAATCCATAATTTTTTCCAAATTTCCCTTTTGCAAAATCTGAAAGTGTAATTACATTTTCTAAACCTTCAGCACCACAAAAACGTGCTTGAGCAAATGGTAAATCTCTTGAAATACAAAGTACTTTTGTGTTTTCTAATTTTGAAGCTTCTTCATTAAATTTTCTTACCGAAGCAGCACAAGTACCAGTGTCTAAACTAGGAAATATGTTTAAAATTAATTTAGAACCTTTAAAATCTTTTAATTTAGCTTTAGATAAATCTGCTTTAATTAAAGAAAATTTAGGTGCATTTTTACCTACTTTTGGTAATTTTCCTGAAGTTTTAAAAGGATTTCCTTTTAATGTTATTTTACTCATATTTATAGTTTTTTAGTTAAAAAATCAAAGTTAGTTTAAAAACTAAAATATATGAATTAAATTAAAGTATTTTATGAAAATATTTAGAATCTATTTAAAAATTTAATTTTTAACCAACTTTTATACCTTATTATTTAGTGCTATTTATAATTTTTCAACGATTTTAATTATTTGATAGTTAAAACTGTGGAAAGCTATAAAATCTTGTATATTCGCAGCCTAAAATAATTGAATTGAAATTAAAACAATACACTTCAGAATTTAAAAACAACATTAAGTTGGCAACTCCAATAATGATGGGCTCTTTAGGTCATTTATTAGTTGGGTTAATCGACGATATTATGGTTGGAAGATTAGGTGCTGTAGAATTGGCTGCAACATCTTTAGGAAATAGTATTTTTTTTATTACACTTTCTGTAGGTTTAGGATTTTCTTTTGCAATAACTCCATTAATTGCTGAGTCTGATGGTGAAGGAGATAAAGAAAAAGGTAGAAGTATTTTTCAACATGGTATTATTTTAACAGCAATTATTGGACTTATAATGTTTATTGGTTTGTTGTTTTTAAAACCAATATTATATCATCTTGATCAGCCAGAAGAAGTGGTTGCTTTAGCAATTCCTTATTACGAGATTGTTGCTTTCTCTATGATTCCATTAATGCTTTTTCAGGGTTTTAAACAATTTGCAGATGGTTTATCGCAGACAAAATATGCAATGTGGGCAACAATTTTAACCAATGTTGTAAATGTTGTTTTAAATTTTACGCTAATTTATGGTTTTTGGATTTTTCCGCGTTTAGAATTGGTAGGTGCAGCTTTAGGTACACTAATTTCTAGATTTGTTATGGTGTTTTTTATATACATTATGATAGCGAGAAAAGAAAAATTTGTCGTTTATCTGAAAAGGCTAAAATTTGATGAGTTGAAAAAAGAACGCTTTTCAAAAATTTTAAAATTAGGTTTTCCAACTGCTTTACAAATGCTTTTTGAAGTAGGTTTATTTACATCTTCTGTTTTGTTAGCTGGTACTTTAGGCGCATTTCCACAAGCAGCAAATCAAATTGCTTTAAAATTATCATCGTCAACATTTATGGTAGCAGTTGGAGTAGGCGTTGCAGCAACCATAAGAGTTGGAAATCAAAAAGGTTTAAAAAATTATAAAGAATTGAGGCGTATTGCTTTTTCAAATTTTTTAATGATTTTAATTTTAATGGCTTCCTTTTCAGTAGGATTTATGGTATTTAAAGATTTTTTACCTTTAATATTTACTGAAAATGTGGAAGTAATTAAAATAGCATCAACATTATTAATAATTGCAGGACTTTTTCAATTGTCAGATGGTCTTCAGGCTGTTATTTTAGGAGGTTTAAGAGGTTTACAAGATGTAAATGTACCTTCTGCGTTAACATTTGTTGCCTATTGGATTATAGGTTTTCCAATAAGTTATTATTTTGGTACTAAAGCAGGTTTAGGTACCTTTGGAATATGGATTGGACTTTTAGTCGGGCTTACTACATCTGCAATATTATTATTTATAAGGTTTAATTATTTAACAAATAAACTAATTCAAGAAAAAAATGGAGTTACCTAAATTTTTAATGGGAGATAATACAGATTGTTCAAATGATATTTTTGTAATTCATACAGAATTTCCAAGATTCATCATTAATTTAATTGATGATGAAATTGAATGGTTAGAAGATTTTGAAGGCGCTGATAGAGAAGAATTAGAACTAGAAGTTGCTGCGCTTATTGACCAAGCTAGTGAATTTTACGATAGAGAAATGAAGCGTTACGAAGAAGAGTAAACACTGTTTTGTGTTGCTTTAACATGTTTTTTGGAATTATAGATGTTGTACTAAAATTTTATATCCATTTTAATGTTTAAAACTCTTGGAGTCATATAATTTGGAATTCCATAAAATTGCTTAGAATAAACATCTCTAACCCAAGTATTGGTAATTGAGTTTTGAACATCGAACATATTAAATATTTCAAAACCTAGAGCTAATTCTTTAATGTTTTTTAACCAACCAGATGTGTGTATATTGTTGGTGTCTGCAAAAACATACGAAATTCCAATATCTGCTCTTTTGTAAGCATTTAATCTGTTTTGGTAGTTGTAAGGGTTTGAATAGGAAGGAGCACCGCCAGGTAAACCTGAATTGAAAACTAAATTTAAATACATTTTAATATTGGGAATGTTTGGTACATAATCTTGAAATAACATTCCAAATTTAAAACGCTGATCGGTAGGTCTAGCAATATAGCCTTGATTGTTATAATTTTCTTCAGTTTTTAAAAAACCAATGCTTACCCAACTTTCTGTGCCAGGAACAAACTCACCGTTTAACCTTAAATCTAAACCGGTAGCATAACCTTTAGCATTATTATCTGCGCTGTATCTAATTTTAACATTATCAACAGTATAAATGTTTATATTGGTTAAATTTTTATAATATATTTCTGAAATTAATTTAAAAGGTCTGTTCCAAAGTTTAAAGCTATAATCGTTTCCTAAAACAATTTGAGTAGATTTTTGTGTTTTTACAGAGGTATTTATTGCTCCATTAAAATCTCTTAATTCTTTATAAAATGGTGGTTGGTTATACATTCCACCAGCAATTCTAAAAAGCATATCTTTTTCCCAATCTGGTTTTATTGCAAACTGTCCTCTAAGGCTATAAATAATTTGATTTGAAGTTTCAAGGTTTTCACCATTTACATTCCAATTATGAGAACGTAGCCCTAAATTATACCATATTTTATGATTGTTCCATTCCCTATTTTGGCTGTATTGAGCAAACCAAATTAACCGATCTATTTTAATATGATTTTCGGTATCTATACCTTGGTAAGGTGTTAATTCTCCTGTAAAAGGCTCGTAAGGCTGATTATTACCCGTAAAACTTGGTGGTCGTACATTAAAACCTAAAGAGTCAATAACTTCCCATTCTTTAATACGATCTTTTATGTCTTCATATTGATATTTTAAACCAACATCTAATTGATAGTTATCTTTTTTATAACTTGCTTTAAATTCTGAATTACTAATAAGCGCATCTATGGCGTTTCTTGCATGATTTAATTGTGAGCCAATTCCTTCAGAAAATTCAACTTCACCAAAATCTTCTGAAGCAAAATCGTTATTTACTTCTCCAATATTATAACTTGCAAGTATATCATAATATTCTTCTTCAATTGTATGATAAGTAGATGTTGTAAGAGTGAGATTTAAATTGTTATTTACCTTGTAACTTCCTTTTAAAGCACCAAATACGGTTTCAAATTTATCTTTTTCTTGTCCGTTATAATAAACTATTAATTCTTGAGGATCTGTAATAGTTCCAAATTTGGTTCTTCTAGTTGTAGGTATATATTTATAATTATTTAATGAATAATTACCTAAAAAGTCTATTTTTAATTTAGGATTTACTACATATGATAAAAATGCTTGAACATCGGTAAAGTTAGGTTTAGCATTTGTTTCAATATCTTTACTATTAATAAAAAGACTGTTGTCTCTATAACGCACTCCAATTAGAGCACTTAGTTTTTTATTAACTGAAACTCCTTCAGCGGTAATGCTTCCACCTAACAGACTTGCATTTACAGTAGCACCAAATTCTTTCGGTGTTTTGTACGTTATATCTAAAACAGACGCTAATTTATCTCCGTATTTAGCTTGAAATCCACCAGCAGAAAAATTCACATTTTGTACCATAGCACTATTTACAAAACTTAAACCTTCTTGTTGTCCAGATCTTACTAAAAAAGGCCTGTATATTTCAATGCCATTAACATAAATTAAATTTTCATCAAAATTTCCACCTCTTACATTATATTGAGTACTTAATTCGTTATTGTTATTTACACCAGGAAGCGTCATTAAAATATTTTCTACACCTTGATTTGCACCTGGTATTTTTGTAATAGACTCTGTATTAATAGTTAAAGTTCCCTGAGCATTTTTTTTTCGATCTTCAACAAGTACTTCTTCAATTTCTTCAATTTTAATAGTTAAAGTAGGGGAGAAACGGAATGTTTTGTTCTTGGGAATTGTAACTTTTTTTATAAGCGTTTTATAAGAAACATGACTAAATTCAATTGAAATTTCTTTTTCAGCAGATACTTGCAAAACGTATTCTCCATTTTTATTTGAAGTTGTTCCGTAATTTGCATACCTAATTGAAACACCTTCAATGGGATTTTTTGAAGTGTTTTTAACAGTACCTTTAATGGTTGCTTTTTGAGCAGTTAAAGTAACCGAAGTAAATACAAAAACAAGTAATAATTTAAAATTTTTCAAACGATAGCGCTTATATTTTTCTAAAAAATGTAGTGTTTAATATATTGGTGTTTCCAACATTATCTGTTACTGTAATTTTAAGATTGTGTTTGGCTGTTGTAAATTTTTTATCGCTTAAATTATAAGTTAATACGTCTGTTTTTGGTTCGTATTCTAATAAAATCCATTCGCCGTCAATTTCTCCTCTATATGATTTTATACCAGATTCATTATCTGTAATTTTTATCTTTAATTCTTTATGATTACTTATCCATTGTTCATTTTTAAAATTATCTATATAGATGTTAGGTTTCTTATTATCAGTTAATAATGTAAACTTACCTAAATTTTTTGTAGAAGTATAAAATGTAGTGCTTTTTTTAACTGTAGTTTGATAATTAGATCTTCCTCTAGCATCTATAGAAGCTATATACATTAATTTTTTTTGACTTTCGGTGTACTTTGAAACATCAAAAGTTAAAGTGTAATTTTTATTTAAAGGAACAGTTGGAGTATGTACTTTAACCAAAGAATCTTTCTGAACTTCAAAATTTAAATAGAAGTCGTTGTAAAAAGTATTTTTAGGAAATGCTACTGTAATTCCATCCTTTTTAAAAACATTAAAAATGTTATGTTTAATTTTATAAGGCGTTGTATTTATTGTTTCTTTTACTAAAATACGCTCGTTACTTCCAGTAATTGGAATTATAATTTTTTGACTATTACCTTTAAAATCTTTTGCAATAATTTCAACAGTATAATCCATTCCATCTTCAATAGATAAATAACCTTTATTATTGATTTTTTTATAGACACTTAATTTGTTAGCAGGTTCAATAAAACATTTTTGAATGCGTTGTTTTAAATTTGAATATCTTTCATAATCAATTAATAAATTAATGTATTTACTTTCTGCAAACGAAAAGGAGTCTGCATTAAATTGGTGTGCTAATTTACCATTAACTAATAGCGATAAACTATACAAACCATTTTTATTGTATGCACCATCTAGTTGATCGTAAGCATTAATACCAAATCCAATTGAGCCAAAAGCTTTAATTTTATTAGCAAGTAAATCTCCATTTTTTTGAGGAACTAAAGTGATTTGTGTTGGTTTAGAAATGGAATTAATATGAGAATTTTCACTTAAAGAATACCCGATTAAAGTATTAACTCGAGGTTTTTTAGAATCGTTAACCTTTATTCCAAATAACATTGGGTTAATTGGTTTTGCTGTATTAGTATCTCTAATTTCAAAATGTAAATGTGGACCTCCAGAACCACCAGTATTCCCAGAATATGCTATAATTTCATTTTTTGAAACGGGTAAAGTACTAGCAGATGGAAATAAATGTATTTCAAAACTCTCTTTATTATATTGTTGTTTTTTTACGTAAGCTTCAATTTTAGCATTAAACTTTTTTAAATGTCCGTATACAGTTGTATAGCCATTAGGGTGTGTAATATACAATGCTTTACCATATCCCCAATGAGAAACTTTAATTCTAGAAACATAACCATCAGCAGGTGCAACAACATCTAAACCTTCTTTTCCTAATGTTTTAAGATCCAATCCAGCGTGGAAATGATTACTTCTAAGTTCTCCAAAAGTACCAGATAAAATTAAAGGAACTTTTAGAGGATTGCTAAAATAGTCTGTAGGGTAATTTTTACCGGTATTTGCGTTACCTTGGCTAAAACTTATAACGTAGGTACATAAAAATAGTATTAAAATAGCTTTTTTCACATTCATTATTTTATGCTAAAATACTAAAACTTTTTTTGTTGTAAAGTCTAAAAATTCAATGAATTATTAATAGCTATTACAATTTTTTTACAAAATGCAAAAAAAACAGTTGTAATATTGGCTGACTAACACTAACTTTGTATTTATAGTTTATATTCTTTAGATATATATGAATAGTTTAAATGAAGTTGTTAATTTATTTGAGAAAAAACTGAGAATTCTTTTAGAAAATTATAATTTCTTAAAAGAAGAAAATGAAGTTTTATATAATAAAATAGCAGTTTTAGAACAGCAAGTTACTAAAGAGAAGCAGTTTAATAGTGAAATTGAAAAAAAATATCAAACATTAAAAATTGCTAAAACTATAGAAGGCAGTAAGGAAAATAGTAGAAATACGAAACTCAAAATAAATGCTTTAATTCGCGAAATTGATACGTGTATAACCCAACTAAGCGAATAAGATCTTTTAAATAATGGCAGAATCATTAAAAATTAAAGTAACAGTTGCAGGAAGAGTATATCCTCTTAAGGTAAAAAACGCAAATGAAGAAGAAGGTATGCGTAAGGCAGCAACTAAAATTAATGATTTGGTAAGTAATTTTGAAAAAAATTACGCAGTTAGTGATAAACAAGATGTTTTAGCAATGTGTGCTTTACAATTTGCGTCATTAATTGAAATAAAAGCTATTAATAAAGAGGAAGATTTAACAGAAGCAATAAAAAAAATAAGTAAACTAAATGTTTTGTTAGACGAACATTTAAATAAATAAGTTCTTTAAAATAATATTAATTAATAATACTGCCTACATTAGTTATTGTTTGTTAAACTCAACGTCACATTTTTAAAAAGAGTGAGTCTATACTATTAGAGCAAGCCGTCTAGAACGGATCCTCGACCAGTTAGTTAGCTCTAAACTTGTTTTTTAGGAGTTTAATATAAAACCCAACTAGTGTAGGTTTTTTTATATATAAATTTGAAATATGGTAGAAAATATAGTGTCAATTATTATTGGCATAGCAATAGGATTAGCAATAGGTTATGTAATTGCTAAATCACTTGAAAAAAAGAAAGCAACTAAAATTTTAAGAAACACAAAAAAAGAAGCAACTTCTATAATTAGAGAAGCTCAAATAGAAGCAGCTGCTATTAAAAAAGATAAAATTCTTCAAGCAAAAGAGAAATTTATTGAATTAAAATCTGAACACGAAAAAGTAATTATTGGCCGTGATAAAAAAATAGCAGAAACCGAAAAAAGAGTAAGAGATAAAGAATCTCAAGTTTCTCAAGAACTCGATAAAAACAAAAAATTAAATATTGAAGTAAAATCTAAAATAGAAGATTATAATAAAAAAATTAATTTCTTAGAACGCAGAACAGAAGAAGTAGAAAAACTGCATAGAAAACAAGTAGAAAATTTAGAAGTAATATCAGGTTTATCAGCTGAAGATGCTAAAAAAGAATTAGTTAGTTCTTTAAAAGATCAAGCTAAATCTGATGCAATGGCACATATTCAAGACACGATTGAAGAAGCTAAATTAACAGCACAACAAGAAGCTAGAAAAGTTATTTTAAACACAATTCAACGCGTTGGAGTAGAACAAACAGTTGAAAATTGTGTTTCTGTTTTTAATATAGAATCTGATGATGTAAAAGGTAGAATTATTGGTAGAGAAGGTAGAAATATTAGAGCAATTGAAGCTGCAACAGGAGTAGAAATAATTGTTGATGATACTCCAGAAGCAATAATACTATCGTGTTTTGATCCAGTACGTAGAGAAATTGCACGTTTATCATTACATAAATTAGTTACAGATGGAAGAATTCATCCAGCACGTATAGAAGAAATTGTAAAGAAAACAGAAAAACAACTTCAACAAGAAATTATAGAAGTTGGTAAGCGTACGGTTATAGATTTAGGAATACATGGTTTACATCCAGAACTTATTAAAACTATTGGTAGAATGAAATATCGTTCTTCTTACGGTCAAAATTTATTGCAACACTCGCGTGAGGTTGCAAACCTTTGTGGCTTAATGGCTGCAGAACTTGGCTTAAATGCTAAATTGGCTAAAAGAGCTGGTTTATTACACGATATAGGTAAAGTGCCAGAAACTGAAAGTGATTTACCACATGCTTTATTAGGTATGGAGTGGGCTCAAAAATATAATGAAAACCCAGAAATTTGTAATGCTATTGGAGCACACCACGATGAAATTGAAATGAAATCGTTAATTGCACCAATTGTACAAGTTTGTGATGCTATTTCAGGGGCAAGGCCAGGTGCTCGTCGTCAGGTTTTAGATTCGTATATTCAACGTTTAAAAGATTTAGAAGATATTGCCTTTGGCTTTAATGGAGTTCAAAAAGCGTATGCTATACAGGCTGGTAGAGAATTACGTGTTATTGTAGAAAGTGAAAAAGTTAATGATGCTAAAGCCGCTGAATTGTCTTTTACAATTTCACAAAAAATTCAAAATGATATGACATATCCAGGTCAAGTTAGGGTAACTGTTATTAGAGAAACAAGAGCAGTAAATATTGCTAAATAGATTACTTACAACAATAATAGAATTATAAATCCCGTTTTCACGGGATTTTTTTTATCTATAAATTTAAAATTTTTATCTATAATTTAATTAATTGTTAATTATCAACATTTTATAGTTTATATATCACATTTAATTCTTATTTTTAGAAAAATAAAATTGGTTAACCAATTTTTAAGACTGATTAAATACAATTTTTTTTCAGTCATTTTAATTAAAAAATAGCTTTTAAGAACAAGTATAACACACTAAAAAATGAGTTTGAATCAGGGTAAAATTAGTCAAATTAGAAAAGACATAGTACAATACATTAACCTTCAATTAGCTTCTTTAGGGCAGCCACTTTTTAAGGATAGTGAAACTGCAATAGAAAAATTTTGTAATCCAAAACTTCAGGAGTTAACGAGTTCCTTTACAAAAGGATTTAGAGAAAAATCTAGATTGCTTTCACAATACCTTTCACCAGCAGATTCTAGAATTCAAGAGTATTTAAACGATTATTTAAAAGAAGTTGATATTAAAGAAAAATGTGCGATACCAAACAATACATTGGTGTTAAATCAAAAAGGTCATGCAAGAGAAATTAGTTTACCACCTGATGGAACTTCCTTTGTAAGTGAAAATATTACTTCATATAGAATTAAACAAGGTATTTTAAACAATCCTATTAACGATAAAAGAACAACTAAAGGGACTTTTCATATTGTTGAAGGAGATTTACCTGTTCCTTTAGATAAAAAAGAAGTACCTAAAATTACCTTTGCACATTTTTTAAATGCTGCATTTAATCCTTCAGATGAATTAAAAACATTACCGTTTACGGCAAATCAATCTGAAAAAGCAAAAGTAATAGTTTCTTTATTATTACGTCCAATTGTTTGCCCAGAAGTTAAAGGTGTAATTACTGAAAAGAGTATGGAAGTTCGCTTTTTTGCCCCAGGTAGTTTGGTAAGTAATTTAGATTTTGTTGAATCTATTTTTGGCAATGCAGGTGATCCTAATTTAGCGCATAATGATGCAGCTTTAGATACAGAACATTGGACTGGACATACAGGGTGTATAATTTTAGCACCTCAATTAAAAACCTTAAAGAAAAAAGATGTTGGTTTACCGCATTGGGACAATGCAACTGAACGTCAAAAAAGAGAAGGCATGTGTTGGAAAATGGCAGACGAACTTTATAATGATGGTGGTGCTTTTAAAATTACTTGCAGAGATGATAGAGGAGTAGTAGTTACTATAATTGCAGATAATTATTTTGGATATTCAAAAAAAGAAATTAAAACACAAATTAGTTATTCAGCTAATTTATTTGGTTTAGTTGAAGAAGAACATTCAGGTGGTGCAATTGCGTTTCCTAGAGGTGTAATGGGGGATATTGTTGATGGAGCTGCTTTTTCTGAAAAATATGGAAATAGATTCACTTTTAATGATGTAAAAGAATTACTAGGTGATAGAATTGATATTAAAGAATCAAATTATGCTGTAGATAAAAAATATCCAAATTTAGTTTACATTCCTGAAAATGCATATATAAATACCAATACAAATAGTATTACTTGGGACTATAATAATAAGGAACAAAAAATAATTTTATCTCCACTTAAAACATACATTCACCCAACAGGGAATAAATTTAAATTAGAAAAACACAAGGCAATTTCTTTATGGAGAATTGTAAATACTGCTCCAGAAGGTATTTTTTGTCACAAGCCTTGTACGGTTTCTGGTGGTGGAAAATCTGAAATTTCAAAATCTATGTTAAATGCAATTACGTATAGTTCATTTAATATTATTGATATTGATGAAGATTTTAAAAAAGCAGATGAAGTTATTGAGTACGATTATTCAAAACGATGGAAAAATTACGATCCAACGTTACCACCTTCTAGATCATTTTTAGATAAAGGAAGAACTTTAGGTTCAGCAGTAAAATTACTAACACCTTCATCAAAAAATTCAGATGAATTTAATGAGTTTGTAAGAAATATCCCTGTTCATATTCGTTCTTTAGTATTATTTGTAAAACGTTTATACCGTCAAGATCACGAATCTTTAAATTGGAAAGATTGTATGTCTGTTGAAATTGTAAATGGACAAAAAGGAACTGGATTGAAATACTTTAATACAGATGTTGTTGGAAGTTATGTGCGTATTGGATTTAATCAAGAAGGAAGATGGTTGTTAAATAAATTAAGATCCGATTTTTCTGCAAGTCAAAAAATTCAATTAGAAGATGATATTTCAGCTTCAATAACATTGCCTAGACGAGACTTTAAAAATTTAAATCCAGAGTTTAAAAATAAGAGTTTAAAAGTTGTTGCCAATTGTGAAAGTCATTTATTCCAAAGACCTGATGAAGCAATTGTAAGAGGTTATGATGAAGGAGCTGAACGCGATTTAGTTTCAAACAATGTTTTCTTAACAAATTACGAATTGTTAACTAAAAAAGATGCCATTGAAATTTATGAAGACACTATTAATTTTGACAAATACACACAGCCTGTAAAAGACCTTATTATTAGTATTGTTAACAGTCCAAATGAAGAAGAATATTTTTCATTACCATCACATACACGTATTGTAAATGGTGAGCCAACCAAAAATCCACGTTATTTAGAACGTAATATTTTTATTAATGAAACAGAAGATAGTTACCTTGGAGATGTTGGAGTGCGTTTGTGCCGAAAAATAAAATCTGAAGATCCAGTTATCAACGTTGTAAACGCCGTATTGCCAGGTAGAAGAAACAATCCAGCCGAAAGAGAAGCAGGTATTCGTCCGTTAGCTGTTTACAATCCAATTCATTACCAAGAAGCTCCAGAAATGTTTATGGATTTTATTTGTAGTCTTACAGGAAAATCACCATCTACAACAGGAGCTGGTTCAGAAGGAGCTTTAACCAAAGGACCTTTTAATATGTTAACTCCAACAACCGATTTAAACAATGCGTTGTTATCACATATTTTAACAGAATCTAATGCATTTAGTACAGCTGCTGGTTATGTTGGTGGGGATAATAAAGTAGATCACGATATAAGTTTATTAATTCCTGAGATTTGGGCACGTTTAGAACCGAATGATAGAGATCCTAAAAAATTAATTGAAAACGGTTCATTAGAAAAATTAGAAGATTTTGAATACGAAGGGAAAAAAGTTTTAGCAAGTCGTTTAGGATATAGAATTACAAGTAACTTTTCTTTAAGATGTTTAAACAGATTATTTGATGAGCCAAATGCAGTTTTTAATGAAAAAATGTTAAAACCAGAATTACAAGGTTTAGAAGATTTTGTAGATGGAATAAATAATATTGTTGAAGCACAACAAAAAGTAGCACTTCGTTATTTTGAAGATGGAAGTGTTGATGCAGCAATTCCACCTTTAAAAATATTATTGCATATAATGGCTTATGGTGAATTTGAAGGAAAAGATATTAGCAATCCTGAATTAAGAGCTTATTTTGATAGAGAAACTATTTTAAATAGTGATTGGTATAAAGAGCGTTTAATTATTAAACAACAAAAAGATATAGTTTTTTATACAAAACAACTTACATATTTAGAAACGTTTATTGCAAATCCTAACAATATAGATATTGTTACTGAATTAGATTTAATAAATAAACTTAAAAATGTAAAAACATTATTAGACGAAGCAAATTCTGATAATTATATAGAGAGTTTAAAAGGTACTATTGGAGCAGATCCTTTGTATAGAAAATAATAATTATAATTTTATAAAAGTAATAAAAGCTCATCATACTCAACTTAATTTAGTGTCTCATTAAGTTGATAATCAGTGAATTTGAGTATCTTAATTAACTCTAGGTTCACGAATATTTTACTAATAATACTACAAACCTAACAGGTTTTTTAAATCTGTTAGGTTTTGTTTTATAAATTAAAATGAATGCTTTTTTTAATTGAAATAATAAAAATTTGTAATGCTGAACTTGATTTAGAATCGCAAAATGATTGATTATTAGTATAGAGAGAACCTGAAACAAGTTCAGGTTGACCTAAACAATTTACTATTTAGATATCCTTTTCTATTTTCGTGGATGAAATGTATTAACAACTTCTTTTAAAAAGCTTCTATCTAAATGCATATAAATTTCTGTAGTAGTTATACTTTCGTGTCCTAACATTTGTTGAATAGCTCTTAAATCAGCTCCGCGTTCTAATAGGTGAGTGGCAAAAGAATGTCTAAAAGTATGCGGGCTTATTTTCTTTTTTAAACCTATTTTAATGGCTAAATTTTTAACAATGGTAAAAATCATTACACGTGTTAATTTTTTACCTCTTCTGTTTAAAAATACGGTATCTTCAAAGCCTTTTTTAACATCTATATGTACTCTAATATCGTTAATATAATTAGTAATATATTTTTGAGTTTGTGTATTTATTGGAACAAAACGTTGCTTGTTACCTTTTCCTAAAACTCGAATAAAACCTTCTTCAAAAAATAAATCTGAAAGCTGTAAATCAACTAATTCAGAAACCCTTAATCCACAACTATACAGTGTTTCAATTATAGTTCTATTGCGTTCGCCTTGAGGTTCACTTAAATCAATAGCGTTAATTAATTTGTCAATATCTTCTATAGATAAAGTATCGGGTAATTTTAAGCCAATTTTAGGTGTTTCAATTAAATCTGTAGGATTGTCTTTTCTATAATCTTCAAAAATTAAATAATCAAAAAAGTTACGTATTCCAGAGATTAATCGAGCTTGTGAGCGTGCATTTATCGTCTTTGCAGTTGTATAAATAAACTCTTGAATACAATCTTCATGAATATTTATAGGTGTATAAATAAGCTCGTTTTTTTCTAAGAATAAGATTAATTTTTTTACATCACGAGCATAACTTTCTATAGAGTTTTTTGCTAACCCTTTTTCAATTTTTAAATAGGTTATATAGTCTGTTAATGCGCTATTCCATTTCATTTTGTAAATATAATCATTTTAAAAAGCTGATTTTAAAACAATTTTAAAATTAGAGTTTACATATAAAATAAGTATATTAGTTGCTTTAAATTTATTATTTATGAAAACTTATAGTTTAAGTATTTTTATTTTAATTTTTATTCTGAATTTTAATTTTGGAAAAGCACAAAGTTTAAATGAATTCGGATTAAAAGCAGGAATTAATTTTGTTGATATTAGGAATAAGCTTAGCGATGATGGTGTAACTCATGTAAATAAAAATGGGTTTTATTTAGGTGCTTTTATGGAATTTAGAAGAAGTGTAAACTTTTCTATTCAACCAGAAATCTACTATTCTTCAAACAAAAATAGAAAAGATGAAAATATTGGATTACTACACATCCCAATACTTTTAAAATATAAATTAGGAAATAGATTTGAACTCTATGGAGGTCCAGAGTCTCAGTTTTTATTGTCGGTATATGGAATTGATATTAATAAAGATAAATCATATAAAAAGTTTATTTTATCCGCAATTGCAGGTGTTGGTTTTATAATTTCAAATGAATTTGCAATTGATGCACGTTATAATTTAGCAGTTTCTAATTATATTGATAGTGGCAATCATCAGAACACTAAATTAAATTTTATACAAATAGGTTTGACTTATAAATTTGATAATTAATTTAGTTAAATTCTTCAATTAGATAATAATTTTTAAATTTGATGTAAGAAGTCTAATCTTCAATTTATTTATAGCAAAACTACTTATGAAAATATTAATTTTAAATGGTCCAAACCTAAATTTATTAGGAAAACGTGAGCCAGAAATTTATGGAAGTTTAACTTTTGAATCCTATTTTAAAAGTTTAAAAAATAATTTTCCAACAGTTGATTTACATTATTTCCAAAGTAATATTGAAGGTGAATTAATCGATAAATTACACGAAGTAGGTTTTAGTTTTGACGGTGTTATTTTAAATGCAGGTGCTTACACACACACTTCTGTTGCAATAGGCGACGCCATAAAAGGTATAGAAACTTCTGTTATTGAAGTGCATATTTCAAATGTACATTCTAGAGAAGATTTTAGACATATTTCGTTTATAGCGCCAAACGCAAAAGGTGTAATTGCTGGTTTTGGTTTAAAAAGTTATGATTTGGCAATACAGAGTTTTTTATAAAAATCGATTAGTTTAATGCTTGTTCCCAATCAGCTATTAAATCGTCTATATGCTCTATTCCAACAGAAATTCTAATTAAATTGCTAGGTGTTGAACTATTAGGGCCTTCAACAGATTTTCTATGCTCTACAAGACTTTCAACACCACCAAGACTTGTTGCTGAAGTAAAATAATTTAATTTTGTTGAAACTTTAAACGCATGTTCTTTAGAACCTTTTATTAAAACAGAAAGCATTGCTCCAAAACCGTTATTTTGTTGTTTTAATGCTAATTTATATTGTGGATGACTTTTTAAACCAGGGTAATTTACCTGTTCAATTTTTGGGTGTTCTTCTAAAAAGGTAGCTAATTTAAATGCATTTTCACTTTGTTTAGAAATTCTTAAATGTAATGTTTGTATTCCTCTACCAATAAGCCAACAATCGAAAGGAGAAGGTACAGCTCCATTTAATTGTTGAATTGCTTTTATTTTAGAGGCAATTTTTTCATCATTTAAAACAACGGTACCACCTAAAACATCACTATGTCCTCCAAAATATTTTGTTGTAGAATGAATTACAATATCTGCCCCTAAATTTAAAGGAGTTTGAAAAACGGGAGTTAACCAAGTGTTATCTACAACACATAAAGCGTTATTTTTATGTGCAACTTCTGAAATTGCTTTTATATCACTTAATTTTAATTGTGGATTAGAAGGCGTTTCAACCCAAATTAAGGCAGTATTTGATTTAATTGCACTTTTAATGGTTTCTAAATTACTCATATCAATTTGATTGTAACTTAAACCCCAAGATGTAAAAACTTCTTTAAATAAATTCTTTATTGTAAAATAAATATCATCGGGTAATAATACATGATCACCTGTTTTTAAACTTTGTAAAATAGTGCTAACAGCTGCCATTCCTGATGAAAAAGCGAATCCATAAGTTGCATTTTCTAATTTAGCAATACTTTTTTCAATAATTTGTCTATTTGGATTATCATTTCTAGAATACACAAAATTATTATTATAAGAACCATCTGTATTTCTTTTATAAGTGCTTGATAAATAAATAGGTACGCTAACTGATTTAACTTCTGAAAAATTGTTCTCTGTACTTTTAATAGCTAAAGTTTCAAATTTTGGTTTCATTATGTGACCGATTAAATTATTTAGTGTCTAAATATATAAAATACTATGATAATAAAGCTATGGGTTCAGGGGGGAATCTAAAAGATTTAAAAGTAGAGGGGTTTAATTTTAAATCAAAAGACTCTGCTCATAGCTTTCCTTAATTTAGTTTATTTATGTTAGAATTATAAACATCTAAAGTAAACTAAAATTTAAAATAAGAAGCTTTCAGTTTAATTATTTACAATAATCTAACTGAAAGCTTTTTTTATTTAATTAGAATCTTAATTACTAATTCTTATCAATTTTTATAAAGTCTCCTTCAAGCGTAAAATCTAATTCTACATTATTGTCTAATTCAACTTCTTGGTAATTAGTTTCAAGTTCCCAGTCAGTTATAAAATTATTAGGATAATTTGCAGTAATATAAGTTAATATTGATTCTGGAATAACAGTATCTGGTAATTTAGATGTTCCATCAATACTTATAATTTCAAAATCATTATTAAACTCTAATTCTAAATTATTTTTTAAATATACTTCATAAGTTATTAGATTATCATCCGTATCTTTTATAACCGAAATAATGTCATTTGAAGGGAAATAAGTTGAAATATAATCTTTTAAACTGGTTGGAAATTCAGTTTCATTTAAAACTATTTCATCTTTGTTCTTGTCGTTATCAATTTTTATAAAATCACCTTCAAGCGTAAAATCTAATTCTACATTATTGTCTAATTCAATTTGTTGATAATTAGTTTCAAGTTCCCAATCGGTAATAAAATTATTAGGATAATTAGTTGTAATATAATTCAATATAGATTCTGGAATAACTGTATCTGGTAATTTAGAAGCTCCATCAATACTTAAAATTTCGAAGTTACTATTAAATTCTAATTCTAAATTATTACTTAAATGTACTTCATATGTAGTTTCATTTGTATCAATATCTTTATAAACGTTATTAATTGTGTTAGAAGCAAAGTGTGTTTCTACAAAGTCTGTAATTGTAACCGGAATTTCGGTAGTAGATAATTTTACTTCGTTATCATCATCAGAGTTACAAGCAAAAAAAGTTGTAAAAAGGGCTATAATTGATATTTTTAAGATTTTCATTTTTTATGATTTTATTAAATTAGTTTTCCGTTTTCTAAATATTTCAAGTCTATTTCATCATTACCTTTTTCTAATTCTATATGGTAAATAACTTGTTTATTTTCAGTTACTTTTTCTATATCATCTATTTTATAAGTTGTATAATTTTTTTTGATATTTTTTTTTATAACTTTTGGTAATTTTCTTTCTGATATTTCTTCAGAATATTTAATTAATTTTCCAGATTTATCATACCAAGCTTCAAATTCTGAAAAGAGTCCAATTTCAAATTCAACATTATAATTGTTCTTTTTGTATTCCCACTCAATGTCTTTTGCTTTTGGAAATTTCTTTTTAAAATTATTGAGTATTAATGATGGAACTTCATCTTGGCGTATGTCTTGAGCTGTTATTATTGTTGAACTCATGCATAGTGCAATTGCTAAAAAAAATATTTTTGATTTCATTTTATAATGATTTTTTTAAATTATAAAACAAATATATTGGTAGATTCTGGAAAGATTTTGGAATCTAATTTTCAGCAATAATATTTTTAAAATTAATGGTAAAGCAATGTTGATTTTTAATAAATGAATAGGTGATTGGAGTAGTGTATAACTTGCAAATTGCTTTACAAACTGCCAATCCAATACCTGTACTTTTGGTACTTGAAGCTTCCTTTTGAAATCTATTGAAAATAGTTTTGGTATTTAATGCAGTTGAACTTCCTATATTA
Organism: Lutibacter sp. A64; assembly: GCF_022429565.1. Taxonomy (NCBI): domain Bacteria; kingdom Pseudomonadati; phylum Bacteroidota; class Flavobacteriia; order Flavobacteriales; family Flavobacteriaceae; genus Lutibacter; species Lutibacter sp. A64. The sequence continues at coordinate 1,108,901 of NZ_CP092487.1, read as the reverse complement.
TAAATAGAAAATGTTTCTTCTGAAAAAACTAAAGTTATTTTTCCTTTATTGCTGTTATGAAAAACTGCATTTTTTATTAGATTGGTAATTAGAATTTCTAATAAAGATGCATCTATATTTACTGTTAATATTGCTTTTTCTACAAACTCAATTGTAATTTCTTTAAATGTTATAAAATCTTGAAAATTAGAAATAAATTCTTTTGCTGTATCGTTTACGGAAAGCACTGTTGTATTAGCAAATTGTTTATTTTCAATTTTAGCTAAAAGTAATAGCGATTTATTAAGTTGTGTTAATTTTTGTGTACTATCAATTACATCTGCAATAGTTTGTGCATTTGATGTTGTTAGGTCTTCAGATTCTAACAAAAGTTCTAATTTATTGGTAATAATAGCCAATGGTGTTTGTAATTCATGTGAGGCATTTTCAGTAAATTGCTTTTGAGAAGAAAATACATCTTTAGAGTGCTTGATTAACGTATTTGAGGCATTTTGTAACTCTATAAATTCTTTGGTTTTAGTTTTTACGTTTATTAAATCTTCATTTTTATCTAATCTATAAGCTTTTAGTAAGTTTAAAATATCGTAAAAAGGATTCCAAACTTTACGTAATATAACGTTATTAATAATAAATATAGTTGCTATTAAAATTATGAATAACCACACAACACTCCAAAAAGAATCTTCAATTAAATCGTCTTCTTCTACTAATGAAGAAATAACTTTTAGGTGATAATAAGTGTTTTTATGCTTAAAAGCAGAATGTAGAATACGTACTGGTTCAAGGTCGTCTTCATTAATGCGATACATTAACGTATCTTTATAAATATCTTTAAATTCTAATGCAATTTGTTTTGAAGTTGGATGAATTTCAAAGTTATTTCCACCAAATTCATTTTGTGATAGGAGCGAGGTGTCTTGCTCTAATTTTTTTATAATTAAAATTCTATTATTATCTAAACCATCATCTATACTGTCTCTAATTTCATTTTTTAAATTGAAATAAAAGATAACAGACCATACACCAATAATAATTAAAAAGGTAACTGAAAGGTATAATAAAGAACGGTTTAGAAGTTTCATTTTTCTATAAGTTTATATCCAACACCATAAACCGATTCTATTTCAATAAGCGCTTCTGCTTCTTGTAATTTTTTTCTAAGATTTTTAATTTGATAGTAGATAAAATCAAAATTATCAACCTGATCTATATGGTCTCCCCAAACATATTCTGCTAAAGCTGTTTTTGTTATTAAACGGTTTTTATTTGATAGAAAATATTTTAAAATATCAAATTCCTTTCTGTTTAAATGTATATTTTTGCTGTTGATTAAGAGCGTTCTTTCATCAAGATTTAAAACAATGTTTTTAAGTTCAATAGTGTTTTTACCGTTTAAGTTTTTTCTTCTAAAAACAGCCTTAATACGCGCATTTAATTCTGCAATATGAAACGGTTTGGTTAAATAATCATCTGCGCCAAGAGACAATCCATTTACCTTATCATCGATTGAATTTTTAGCTGAAATAATAATAACATTTTCAGATTTACCAAGGTTTTTAAGTTCAGTTAGTAGGTCTAATCCGCTACCATCAGGTAACATAATATCTAATAAAATACAATCGTATTCATACATTGAAATTTTTTCAAATGCATCATTATAATTATTTGCAATTTCTACTAAATACAATTCTTTTTGAAGCGAAGTAGCTAATGTTTTACACAACTCTAGTTCATCTTCAATTATTAAAATTTTCATAGGATAAAAATAATACTTAAAATTGGAAAGAATCTGGAATTTTAACTGTAATTAAAAGATCTAGATACAATTTTTTTCTATTTCATTTTTAAAAATCGCTCTAACTTATGTTAAATAAGACTTTAATTAATTATAGTTTTCTCTTTAATTTTAAAGCAACGTTCTTTGCCTAAATAAGCTGGATCACCAAATTCTTCAGACCAAAATCCATCTAAAATTTCATTAGAAATACAGCGGTAAACAACTACACCTTTATAAGTTTTATTGTCATCTGATAGGTAATTAAAGTTAATTACCAGTATATTATCCTTAAAAAAGCCAGTTCCATACTGTTTTTGAGTATTTTGTATTAGCCATTTTGCAATTATTCTATTGTTATTATCAATTGTTAAGTTTAATGTTCCCTTATAGGTTTCGTCTGTTTCATCTTGATTGCTACCAATTATAGAATAATCACCAACTAAATCAGTTATAGAGAGATTTTTAAGCATAAAATTATTTAGCCAATTTGTAATTAAATTTCATTTCAATTTCATCTTTTCCTTCTTCTTTAAAAATTACATAAATGACTAATTCATTTTCAGAAATTTTTTCAAAAGTAAGGTCGTCAAAATATACTTTATTCTTTTCAATTTTTACAAGTGGAAATTCTATTGAAGTATCTTTTTCTTCCCATCCGTTTAAATTTTTATCAAAATGTTTGATACGAAGTAGGAGGCTATTGTTTTCTTCAGTAATTGTGCATAATTCATAAAATTGAACGGTATCTTCAACTACTAATTTAAAAGATCCCATCATAGACTTTCCAAGTGGTGCTGTCCAAATTTCTTCGGTAATTCCGCCTAAAGCTTCACCTTCCCAATAACCAGTAATCCAAGAAACATCATTAATAGAGGCATTCGGACTTATTTTATCGCCTAATTTTAAAGTGTTTTGTGATATTATTGAAGTTGTTACTATAAACAATAATAAAGTCAGGTAGTTTTTCATTTTTTTAATTTAAAATACCTGACTAAACTACTCTTTTTATTTATATAAACAATTATTTAGTGCTTACTAAATACTCTTTAAGCTCTTGATATGTTGAAATATTTATCGATTTTTTTTCTTTATCAATAACATTTAAAATTTGTTGTGGGTATTTTATAGTTTCATTTAAAACAGGTTCTACTACATCTAAAAATTTTACTGGATGTGCTGTTTCTAAAAAGATACCTTGTGCTTTATGATTGCTTAAATATTTTTTTAAACCTAAATAACCTACAGCACCATGTGGATCAGCAATATAGCCAGAATTGTTTTTTATTTCTAGCATGGCTTCTCGTGTTTCATCATCAGAAAAAGAATAGGAGGTAAGGTGTTTTTTTAATTTGGTATCTGTACCATAAATTTCTTGAATTCTAATAAAATTACTAGGGTCACCAACATCCATTGCATTTGAAATGGTTTGTTTTGAAGGTTTAGGAGTATAAATACCTGTTTCTAAATAATTAGGCACAATGTTATTTGCATTTGTTGAAGCAATAAATTGTTTTACCGGTAAACCTAATTGTTGTGCCATAATACCAGCGCAAATATTACCAAAATTACCGCTTGGTATAGAAAAAACAAGATCTTTATTTTTATCTTTTAATTGTTTGTAAGCAAAAAAGAAATAAAACATTTGAGGTAACCAGCGTGCAACATTAATAGAGTTTGCTGAAGTTAAATTTCTTTGAGAAGTTAATTCTTCATCTAAAAAAGCAGTTTTAACCATTGTTTGGCAATCGTCAAAAGTACCATTAACTTCAAGTGCTTTAATATTCTTTCCTAAGGTTGTTAATTGTTTTTCTTGTACATCACTAACTTTACCACTTGGGTATAAAATTACAACATCAATACCTTCAACACCAAAAAAACCACTAGCAACTGCACCACCAGTATCTCCAGAAGTAGCTACTAAAACCGTTACTTTTGTTGTTGCTTTATCTTTATTGAAATAACCAAAACAACGCGCCATAAATCGTGCACCAACATCTTTAAAAGCCATTGTAGGTCCGTGAAATAGTTCTAATGTAGAAATAGTTTCGTTGATTGGAACCACAGGGAAATCAAAGCTTAAGGTGTCTTCAATAATTGATTTTAGATCATTTTCAGGAATTTCATCACCTACAAATTGTTTAATTACTTGATAAGCAATTTCTGTAGTACTTAAAGTTTCTATATTATTGAAAAAATCTTCTGATAAAGGAGTGATACTTTCAGGAAAATATAATCCTTTGTCTGGAGCTAGTCCTTTAACAACAGCATCTTTAAAGGATACATTTGGTGCTTTTTTATTTAAACTATAGTATTGCATTGCGTATTTATGTTGATTTTATAATTCTTTTATTCCTTGTTGATTTATTTTTGAGACATGAATATCATATTCAATTCCAACTTTTTGATAGACATTTTTCATTGCTTCAGCTACTTTTAAAGCAGTTTCTTCACCTTTACTTAAAGCAAATATTGAAGGTCCAGAACCAGAAATTCCACAACCTAAAGCTCCAGCATTAAGAGATTGTTGTTTTACAGCATCAAAAGCAGGAATTAAAATTGAGCGAATTGGTTCTATTATATAATCTTCTAATGAACGTCCGATTAATTCGTAATCTTCAGTATATAAACCACTAATTAAACCACCTACATTTCCCCATTGTTTAATGGCTTCTTTAAGCGGAATAGTTGTTTTTAAAATTTCACGAGCATCAGAAGTTTTAACTTCAATTTGTGGATGTATAACTGTTGCATATAATTCTGAAGGTGTATTTACACTAATAATATCTAGTGGATTGTAGCTTCTAACCAAAGTAAATCCACCAAAAAGGGCAGGAGCAACATTATCTGCATGAGCAACACCAGTTGCTAAGCGTTCACCTTCCATAGCAAAACGCACTAAATCGTTGGTGCTAAAAGGGTTTCCTAATAATTTATTAATTCCCCAAACTGCTCCGACAGAGCTAGCGGCACTGCTTCCAATACCACTTCCTGGTTTAATACGTTTGTCAATTTCAATTTCAAAACCGAATTCACTTTCTGTTTCAGCCAATAAAGCTAGAGCTGCTACACCAGCAACATTTTTGTGCGTTTCTAAAGGTAAATCTTGACCAATAATTTTGGTAATAGTTACTCCTTTTTTTGCAACTTTTCTAATAATCATCTCGTCTCCAACATTGTCTAATGCTAATCCAAGTACATCAAAACCACAAGAAACATTGGCAATAGTAGCAGGAGCAAATATTTTTAGTTCTTCATTTTTCATTATCTAGTATTCTGTATTATAGTACATTCTTAATTTGAAATTAATTGTTACCAATTTTAATAATATCAGCAAATAAACCAGAAGCTGTAACATCTGCACCAGCACCAGCACCTTTAATAATTAGTGGTTGTACAGGATATCTTTCAGTAAAAAATAATACAATATTATCACTTCCATCTAAATTATAAAAAGGATGACCTGAAGGTATTTCTTGTAAACCAACTTTGGCTTTTCCGTTATCGAATTCTGCAACAAATTTAAGTCTACAGTTATTTTTAGCGGCTTTGTTATAGATTTTGTTAAAATGTGTAGCTTCTGCTTTTAAAGTTTCTAAAAATTCTGGAACTGTGATAGCGGCCAAAGAAGATTCAGGTAAAAACGAATCATTTTCAATATCACTTAACTCTAATTGTGTACCACTTTCACGCGCTAAAATTAAAATTTTACGCATTACATCAACTCCACTTAAATCTATACGAGGATCTGGTTCTGTATATCCTTGAGCTCCGGCTTGTTCTACAACATTATAAAACGAATTTTCTTCATTAAAATTATTAAATACAAAGTTTAAACTTCCAGAAAGTACTGCTTGTATTTTATTAACTTTATCACCAGAAGCAATTAAATTTTTAAGTGTATCAATTATAGGTAAACCAGCACCAACATTTGTTTCAAATAAGAAAGGAGCGTTGTATGTTCTAGATAATTGTTTTAAATTTAAGTAGTTAGTGTAGTTAGATGAACAAGCAATTTTATTACAAGTTACTACGGCTACACTTTCCTTTAAATAACTTGCATATAATTTAGAGATATTTTCGTTAGCAGTATTGTCTACAAAAATGCTATTTCTATAGTTTAAATCAACTATTTTTTGATGAAATAAATCCATATCTAAAGTTTCACCATTACCTAAAGCAGTTTTCCAATTTTCTAAATCTACACCATCTTCATTAAAAAACATTTTTTTAGAATTTGTTAATGCAATTACACGTACTTGCAATCTCAAATTCTTTAATAAGTATGCTTGTTGTTGTTTAATTTGCTCTAATAATTTACCACCAACATTTCCAACACCTACAACAAATAAGTTTAATTGTCTTGTTTGATTTTCAAAAAATTCTGAATGTAAAGTGTTAAGTGCTTTTTTTATGTCTTTATGTAAAATTACTGCTGAAATATTTTTTTCAGAAGCACCTTGAGCAATAGCTCTAATATTTACATTATTTCTACCTAAAGTACTAAACATTTTACCGCTAATACCTTGATGGCTTTTCATATTATCACCAACCAAAGCAATAATTGCATTATTTTCTTCAATAATTACAGGATCAATTTTTGCCTGTTCAATTTCGTAACTAAACTCTTGGTTAATAACGTTTTTAGCTTTTGAAGCATCATTATTGCTTATTGCAAAACAAATTGAATGTTCTGATGATGCTTGTGTTATTAATGAAACATTAATTTTTTCTAAAGATAAAGCTCCAAATAAACGTTTAGAAATACCAGGAATACCAACCATTCCACTACCTTCTAATGTTATTAATGCCATATTTTCTATATGACTAATTCCTTTAATAGGATTACTGTTTAATGCTGTTTTTGTGATTAAAGTTCCTGCTGCACTTGGTTCAAAAGTATTTTTTATGCAGATAGGAATTTCTTTTTTAAGTATCGGTTGAATTGTAGGCGGGTACAATACCTTTGCTCCAAAATGTGATAATTCCATAGCTTCTCGGTATGAAATGTTTGGTATTGGAAATGCCTCACGAACAAATTTAGGATTTGCAGTGTACATTCCGCTAACATCTGTCCAAATTTCTAACACAGAAGCATTAGTTGCAGCAGCAATTATTGCTGCTGTATAGTCTGAACCACCACGTCCTAATGTAGAAACTTCTCCGTTTTCTGTTTTAGCTACAAAACCTGGAAATACTACTACTTTGTTTGTATTTTGTTTAAAAAAGGCTTCAATATTAGCATTTGTTTTATCAAATTTTACGCTTGCATTAGAAAAGTTTTCATTAGTAATAATTAATTCTTGCGAGTTTTTTAATACAGCATCTAAATTGTTGTTTTGTAGTGCATTTGCAATAATGAAAGAAGAAAAAAGTTCTCCAAAACTTACAATTTTATCAGATGTTTTATTAGATAATTCATTAATTAAAAATACACCCTCTAAAGTGTTTTCTAATAGGTTTAACATCTTTTTTATCTGACCTAAAACACCACTCTGATTGTTTATTGGTATTAATTCTCTAACAACTTGTAAATGTTTTTCTTCAATAGTTTTAAAAGTGTCAAGATAGCTGTTATTACCATTACAAGCTAAATTTCCTGCTTCTAATAATAAATCTGTTACACCACCAAGTGCAGATACAACTACAGCAGTTTTATTGTTATTTGAACTTTCTTTAACTATGTTAATTACTTTTTTTATGCTTTCTGAAGAAGCTACTGATGAGCCTCCAAATTTTAATACTTTCATATTAATATTTTATAATTATATTTTTTTTTGAATTATGTTTTTGTTTTCAAAAAATGAAAACCAATGTGTACGGATAGTATAATAGAATATAACCCCTAAAGGGTTGTTGTAGTAGTTGTAGCAATATTTAAGCTGCGCATTTGAGTTGCGTTTTGTTTTAACTTATATGAAGTTGCTGTTTGCATAGTGTAAAATTAACTTTTATTTTTAATACCACAATACTTTTACATGAAATTTAATAAAATTTTATTTTATTGCAAGTTAATCTAAATTCTTAGCTTAAATTGTTGTTGTTTTTTATGAATTCTTAAATGTGTTCATTAAAATAATAGCAGCTTTAAGTTATTAGAATTTATTCTAAAAATAAAAACTCCAAACATATGTTCGGAGTTTTGTGTTTTTAGATATCTAAAATAATTTGATTGTGTAATAAATCTTCAAAATTTTCTTCTTTTCTTATAAGGTAATCTTTTCCGTTATGTACTAAAACTTCTGCAGGTCTATAGCGAGAATTGTAATTAGAAGCCATAGAAAAACAATATGCTCCAGCATTATGAATGCATAAAATATCGTTTTCTGAAACTTCACTAATGCTTCTGTTAGAGCCAAAAGTGTCGTTTTCGCAAATATAACCAACTACATCATAAATTTTTTCTTCACCACTTGGATTAGAAATGTTTGTTATATGGTGGTAAGCATCATACATCATAGGTCGCAATAAGTGATTTAAACCACTATTTACACCAATAAACACAATGTTAGGAGTTGGTTTTACTACATTTACTTTTACTAAAAAATTTCCTGCAGAACTCACTAAAAATTTACCAGGTTCAAAAATCATGGTTAATTCTCTACCGTATTCTTTACAAAATTCATTAAAGCGGTTGCTTAAAGTAGCACCCATTTCTTCAATATTAGTTTCATTGTCACCTTCTTTATATGGTACTTTAAATCCACTTCCAAAGTCAACAAATTCAATAGTATCAAATTCTTTTACTGTATTTAATAGTATTTCTGTTGCAGTTAAAAAGGCATCAATATTATAAATATCTGAACCTGTATGCATATGAATACCATTAATTTTTAAACCTGTTTTATTAACAATATCTTTAATTCCATCAATTTGATAAATTGAAATACCAAATTTAGAATCTATATGGCCCACTGAAATTTTATGATTTCCACCAGCCATAACATGAGGGTTAATTCTTAAACAAACAGGAATATTTGGATATTTAGCACCAAATTTTTCTAAAACAGATAAACTATCTAATGTAATTTGTATCCCCAAATTTGTAGCAGTTTCCATTTCTTCAAATGAAATACCGCTAGGGGTAAAAAATATGTCTTTTGCATTAAATCCAGCTTCTAAAGCAAGTTTTACTTCCTGAATTGAAACACAATCTACACCAGATTTTAAAGTGTTTAAAATCTTTAAAATATTAATATTTGAATTAGCTTTAACAGCATAATTGATTTTTAATTTTGGTACAGCTGAAAAAGCATTGGTCATGCGGTTGTACTGAGAAATAATTTTTTCAGAATCGTAAACATATAATGGGTTTCCATATTTTTCTGAAAGTGATCGTAATGTCTGTGTTTCCATTCAATATTTTTTATGAAGGCCAAAAATAGAAAATGCTTTTAGTTATTAAAATATATTTCTTCAAAATAACATTATTTAACAGTTTGTTAAATTTACAGTAGTTCGTAATTTAAAAATGACTTTTTTTATAAGATTTTAACTTGCAAATAAATCGAATGTGTTTTCAACTAATTGTTCTTTTTTTAGAGTGTAAATAGTATCTGTATTGTTTTTAAGATAATTGTTTAAAATTTGTTTTACATCATTCGTATCTTTTCGACTTGTAATAATGCTATTATAATCGTCTACATTTTTAGGATCTACATTTGAATTTGCATATCCAAAACCTTTATAGATTCCATTTAAAACAAGGATGTATGCAGTTTCTTTTTTTGTTCTTCCAGTTTCTTTTATAACAAAATTTTCCGATTTATATTTAATAGATTCTATGGCTTTTAAAACTCTTTTATTGTAATTTTTTGCAGTTTCTTCATCTTTACAAATACCTTTACATTTTTTTATTTGATAATGAAAGCAGGTTGTTACATTGGTTTGTAAATGGCAATATTTAGGACATAATCCGAAAGTTTCGCATAATTTTTCTAAAAATGTGCGACATTCTGTTAGATTGTAAAATTTTAATAACGGATTAGAAACTAATTTTAATCTGTTGTACGCTAAATGTAACACTCCGTTTCTATCTTCATAACTAAATAAACCAATAACTTCTTGGGTTCTACGTTGTGCTCTGTTAAATTTTGGAAAGTGTTTTTTTATTTCAGAAGATTCTAATAATAAGGCAACTAATTCACTTCCGGTTTCTTCAAAAGTAATATTAGCTATTTCTAAACACATTGTAACTTCTTTTTTTGCTTTATCGTAAAAATGACTGATAACGCGTTGTTTTATGTTGTTTGCTTTACCTATATAAATTATTTCATTATTAGAATTTTTAAAATAATATACACCTGTTTTTTCTGATAGGTTATCAATAATTTCTTTTGGTAATAATGGTGGCAGAGTAGCTTGTCTAGATTTAGGGTTTAAAAATGAATTTATTGTAATTAATGAACTGTCTAATTTTAAAAGTTTTTCAAACAATATTGTAGTTGCTTCAGCATCTCCTTTAGCTCTGTGTCTGTCTTTAATAACAATATTTTGAGAACTACAAAGTGCCCCTAAACTATACGATTTTAATCCTGGAATTAATTTACGAGATAAGCGTACGGTACATAGTTTTTTTCGCTTAAATTCAAAACCAAGGTCTTTAAATTCTTGATTAATAATATTGTAGTCAAAATTAACATTATGTGCTACAAAAATGCAATCTTCAGTAATTTTTTGAATTTTTTTTGCGATTTCATAAAATTTTGGAGCACCGCCTACCATTGCATTGCTAATTCCTGTTAAATTAGTAATAAATGGAGGTATTATACATTCTGGATTTACAAGGGTACTGTATTCATCAATAATTTTTTTACCATCGAATATAAAAATAGAAATTTCTGTAATTTTAGAACTATGTCCAGTAGTTTCTATATCAACAATTGCATACATTAATTTATAGTTTTTTTCAGTTCTTTTAATTCCACTCCTAATTGTGTTAACATATTTGCAATACTGCTAATTTTTAATTCTTGTTCGTCATATTCTTGTGTATTTATGCTACAAGTAAATTCCCAAAGTTCTAAAACTTCATCTACGTGTACATAATAAGGGTCGTACTTTTTATTGTCTGAAGCTAATAAAAGCATATTGTGTTCTTCAATTTTATCAAAAACACGTTTATATACAATACCATCGTTTAAAGTAATTACAATGTATGTTTTACCATTTTTTAATTCTCTAATATCTTCAATAAACCGAGCAACAATATAAGAGCCACTTTTTACAGGAAGCATAGAGTCTCCTTTAATTGGAAAAGCTCTGTGTTTTCCGGTGGGCAAAAATGGTAGTTTTATTTTATTTAAATGTTCAATATATTCAGGATCCGAATAGCCTCTTAAGTAACCTGCAGATGCTTCTACGGGTATAACTTCTATTAAATCTTCGTTTTTAGTATCAACTATAATAGGAAATAACACTCTTTTATTACCAATTTTAAGAAAATTTAGGTCTGTTGCTTTTGTTAAATCATTTTTAGCTAATAGATCTATGGAAATATCAAAATAATCTGATAGTTCCATTAAAAAATCAATAGGAGGGATGGCTCTATTTTCTTCATATGAACTAATTCTAGAGCGTGAAACATTTAAAGTTACAGCAAATTGTTCTTGCGTTAAGCCTTTTAAAGTTCTAAGATGTTTAATGTTTTGTGATAAGAAATTCATTACGCTAAATTTGTAAGCTTATTTTGCTTATGTTTTTAGCTAAAGTAATAAAAAAATATAATATTACTAATGATTTTTAGAAATATTGAACATTTTTTAAGAGAAAAAAAATACAAATAAATTAGATGTTTTTTTGAATAAAATTTAGGATAATTTAGTATGATATTTTTGAATAAAAATGTAAATTTGAGAGGGTTTTTTTACGAATAATACTTTTGATGGTGTGTTTTTTAGTATTTGTAAAATATTTATCAATTGCAAATTAATTTATTAAGATAATAATGTTCACTTAAATTTTTAAATATTATGGCAAAAACAATTAAAGGTACAATTGCAATATTAACAGGTGGAGGAGATGTTCCAGGTTTAAATCCTGCAATTAGAGCAATTACAATTAGAGCAATACGAGAAGGTTATAGAGTTATTGGCTTAAGAAGAGGCTGGGCAGGTATTGTAGAACTTATACAAGATAAAAAAGCCGATAACAGTAATAATTTTGTAGAACTAACACAAGTTATTGTAAATAGAGCAGGTAGAACTGGAGGTACATTTTTGCATAGTTCAAGAACTCGCCCAAGTCATTTACCAAAAGCAAATGTTCCAAAACATTTACAAGATTCTTATAAAGAAGAATATAACGATTTAACTAAAGTTGTTTTAGAAAATTTAAATTATTTAGGTGTAGATTATTTAATACCAATAGGAGGTGACGATACACTAAGTTATGCAGTTCGGTTGTATAAAGAAGGAGTGAAAGTTGTTGCAATCCCAAAAACAATGGATAATGATGTGCCTGGAACAGATTATTGTATTGGTTTTAGTACTTGTGTAACAAGAACAATAAATATGACCAATACGCTTAGAACTTCAGCTGGTTCTCACGAACGATTTTTAGTATTAGAAGTTTTTGGAAGGTATGCAGGTTTTACCGCTATGTTACCTACAATGGCTGGTGCTGCAAACCGCTGTGTAATTCCAGAATATAAATTTAATATAAATAAACTTACAGAACGTTTGTTGGAAGATAGAAATGAAAATCCGAGTAAATATTCTGTAGTATTAGTTTCTGAAGGAGCTATGTTTGAAGGTGGTGAAATGGTTTTTAAAGATGGCGAAAAAGATCAATTTGGACATGCTAAACTTGGTGGTATTGGAGAATTAGTATCGCAACGTTTGAAAGAACTATCTCCAAAATACAACAAAGGAAAAAGAGTAAATGTAATCAATCAAAGATTAGGATACTTAGTTAGAGGTGGAGATCCTGATGCTATTGATTCTATAGTACCTATGGCTTATGGAAACCTTGCTTTAGATTTAATTTTAAAAGGAGTACATGGTAGATTGGTAGTATTGAAAAATGGACGTTATGACAATGTCCCTATTGATGTTGTTACAGGTAAATCTAAACTTGTTAATATTGAAAAATTCTATAATACAGATAGACTTTGTCCAACATATAATAGTTTTGAAATGAATCCTTTATTTATAATGACAAGTGAATAAATGATAATCTAATTACTCATAATTTTAAATTAAAAATCGAGAACTTATTTAAAATCAGTTCTCGATTTTTTATCGAGCAATAGTCTAAATTGTTCAAACTATATATTTTTTAGATTTAATTTCTACAATAAACCAGCAAAAATAGCTAGATAATATAGCCCAGTAATTATAAATACTACACCTGCAACTATACGCATTACTTTTTCTATTTTAGTAATTCTATTATAGAATACACCTACTTTTCCAGCTGTAAATGCTAATAAATAGGTGAAAAGAATTACTGGTAAACCTGTTCCAAATGCAAAAACTATTGGTAAATAAAGACCGTCTACTGAACCAATTGTCATAGGAATTAACATACCAAAAAATAAAGCACCACTATACGGGCAAAATGCTAGCGCAAAAATAACTCCAATTAAAAAAGAACCTAGTAAACCTTTGTCCTTAAATTTCTCGGTTAATTTTTCTTGAAAATTAGATTTCCCCAAAAAATTAAGTTTGATAATGTTTAGCATTATCAACCCAATTATAATTAATAATGGACCTAAATATTTTTCACCGTTCTGATTAAAAAAACGTGCAATATGAAATTGACTAGCTCCAAAATATAATATTAATCCAATTGCAGTATAGCTAAAACTTCTTCCAAAGGAGTATAGAATACCACTTAAAAAGACTTTTTGTTTGCTCGATATATTTTTAGATATAAAAGCAGTTGCAGTAATATTAGTAGCTAAAGGACACGGACTAATGGCGGTCATTAGTCCGAGTATTAAGGCTGATAGAATTGGAATATTGTAGTTCTCTAAAAGAGATTGTAAAAATTCCATTTAAAGTGTTTTTAATTCGGTGTCAATTTTAGCTTTTAATTTCTCAGAAAAACCTTCTTTATTAGTTCCATTCATAAAAGCAAAATCTGTTAAATTTATTTGAGTTTCTTTTCCGTCTTTTATTACGTTTAAGAATAATGATGTTCCAGCAGCTTCAAATTTTTCAGCAATTACCTCATTTGCTTTTTCATCTACATTAATAGATTGAAAAGTGATTTTATTTCCTTTTAATTCGTTTGAAAAATATGTATCTAAGGTATATTTTGTATTTGCTTCAATAGCATTACACGTCATACATCTATGCGTAGAATGGAAGTCTATAACTTCTATTTTTGAAATAGATTGATCTACAGATTGGTCTTTACTTTTGTTTTGGCCATTACAAGCTGTAAATATTAAACCGATTGTTAAAATTGTTAGAAATTTAATTGTTTTACTCATTTTTATTAATTTTTATGGTTTATAATATTGCATTAAATAGAAATCCTGAAATAATAATTGCTACGGTAACTACACCAAAAAAGATGGCGATTAATTTTAAAGACATTACTTTTTTAAGGAGTGTAGCTTCAGGTATTGATAAGCCAACAGTTGCCATCATAAAAGCTATGGCAGTACCAAGAGGTACTCCTTTGGCTACAAAAACTTGAATTACAGGAACAATTCCTGCTGCATTTGCATACATTGGTACAGCAACAATTACTGCAAGTGGAACAGTCCACCATTCACCACCACCTAAGTATTCACTAAAAAAGTTTTCTGGAACATAGCCGTGCATGGCTGCACCAATAGCAATACCTATAATTACGTAAAGCAATACACCTTTTACAATGTCCCAAGCGCTTTGTGTAATTTCGGGTAATCGTTGGTAGAACGTTAATTTTTCTTCTTCAAACGTTGCTTGTTGCATTTTAAGTTTAAGAATCTGTTTTACCCAATCTGAAAGTAAAGGTTCTAAGTTAAATTTACCGAGTATCCAACCTCCAATGGTACCTAATAAAATACCCGAAATTGCATAGATTAAAGTAGCTTTAACTCCAAACATACCTAAAAACATTGCTATTGCAACTTCATTTACTAAAGGCGAAGTAATCAAGAAAGAAAATGTTACACCTAAAGGGATTCCACCTTGTACAAAACCAATAAAAAGAGGTACTGAAGAGCAAGAACAAAAAGGAGTTATTGCTCCAAAAATTGAAGAAAAAAAGTATTCTAAACCGTAAAGTTTCTTTTTATTTAGATAATCTTTTAAGCGTTCTATAGGGAAATATGCATTTACTATTCCCATTATAAAAACAATAAAGAATAATAAAATTAAAATTTTAAGTGTATCGTACACAAAGAAATTAAGCGCTTTTCCTAAATGAGATTCCGCTCCAATTTTAAAAATGGAGAATATAAGCCAATCTGCAAAACTTTGTAACCAATCAAACATTTTCTATAGTTTTAATTGTTCCAGTAATAGTACAAGATTGTTGTATGGTATTGTAAATAGTACCAAATTTTTCGATATTTTTTTTCAGTAATTGTGTATTCATTTTTTTGTCGTTACTGTATATTGTCAAATTGTAATTTAGATTATCTATTCTTGGTGGTTTTTCAAGACGAGTAGCTGTTACGCTAACTGTTGCTTTTGTATAGTTAAATTTTAAAATAGTAGAAAAACGCTCTACATTTTTAAGCATACAAGCTGCAAATGAACTTAAAAATAGTTCTGCAGCGTTTGGTAATTTTTCAGCTGTTTTAACCGTTGTACCAAAATTTATTGTTGCTTCTTTAATTATAATTTTAGCATCTTGATTTGAAACAGAATAAGCTTTAATAGCATAATTCATAAGTATTTTTTATTAGCTTAAAAGTTCCAAAACTTCTGATTTTGAAGGTACTCTACCTTTTATTGTAACTTTATTATCAATTACCAATGCAGGTGTTATCATTATATTAAACTTCATAATTTCTACAATATCTTCAACTTTTTCAATAGTTGCATTAATATTGTTTTCTGAAACTACTTCATTTACAACCCCTGTCATAGTTTTACATTTTGGACAGCCTGTTCCTAGTACTTTAATTATTTTTGTCATAATAGATTTATATTTGTATATCGACAATAAACGATATAGTTGTTAAAAAAATATCAATCAAAAAAATTATGAAATAAAGCTTTAGCAATTTTCCAATTTTTTTGATTGATACAGTATTTTATTTTTGGTGGTTTTAATTCTCCTTGAATTAAACCAGCATTTTTTAATTCTTTTAAATGTTGCGAAATTGTAGACTGTGCTAAAGGAAGAATTTCAACTAAATCTCCAGTAAAACAACAAGATTGTTCTTCTAATTGTTTTAAAATTGCAATACGAGTAGGATGCCCTAAAGCTTTAGCAAACTTTGCTAGTGCTTCGGTATCTTCTTTATAAATTATATGTTCTAAACTTCGCTTCATATTTCTTATCGCAAATATACGATAGATTTTAAAATTATTAATGATGAAAGTCATAAAATCAAAAAAATGAGACTTTTTAAGGTCTCATTTTGTATTATTTTGCAATTCTTAGTGCTTTTGCAAATGCATTATTAAACGAACTATCTTCAATCGCTTTTGCTGCTTTTTCAATATTGTATTCAGCTCTTTTAAAAGAAACTTGGATAGTTTCGGGTTTAGCAGTTGTTGTTGATTGGTTAAGTTCTACTATGGCATAGCAAATTCTGGTGTCACCATCTTTAGGTTTACCAATTGAACCAATATTTACAACATGTTTATAAACCTCACCATCTTTAAGTATTCTATGAAAAGGCTTATGCGTATGTCCACATAAAAGCATATCTGCCTGTTGTTCATGTAACATATCTAGCACTTCTTGCTCTGGATAATCAACCACCATATAATCATTAATAGCTTTCATACTTCCGTGTGTCATTAACAATTTAAAAGGCTCATTATTTGTAACAAAAGAGAGCGTTAAATGTCTAGGTAGGTTTATTAAATAATCTCTATTTTCATCATTTATTAATAAACGAGTTAACTCTTTATTTGTTGGTTTTGTATGTTTTACAATAGGATTTAATAGAGCTTCATCATGATTTCCCATAATGGTTTGAATCCCTCTCTTTCTAATTTCATTTACAACTTCATTAGGCCAAACATTATAGCCAACCAAATCTCCTAAACAATAGATTATATCTATGTTTTTAGACTCAACATCTTTAAAAAAAGCTTCAATTGCAGGTAAATTAGCATGTATATCTGAAAAGAACGCTATTCTCATTTTGTGGCTGTTTTAGGTGAATCGTAATATTTCTTTTTTAACCAAAATGAAACTCTTACTAATAAAATTAATGCTGGTACTTCAACCAAAGGTCCTATTACACCAGTAAAAGCTTGTCCAGAATTTAATCCAAATACTGCAATTGCAACTGCAATGGCTAATTCAAAATTATTTCCAGCAGCTGTAAATGCTACTGCTGCAGTTTTATCATATGTTGCACCCATAGCTTTTGTTACGAAAAAACCAATAATAAACATTAATGAAAAATAAATAAGTAACGGCACAGCAATAATTAGTACGTCCATTGGAATTTCTACAATTAATTCTCCTTTTAAAGAAAACATAACTATAATTGTAAATAACAGTGCAATTAATGTTAGTGGTGAAATTGTTGGAATAAACTTTTTAGTGTACCATTCTTCACCTTTAAGTTTAACTAAAATTTGTCGACTTAAAATTCCTAAAAAGAATGGAATACCTAAGTAAATAGCTACGCTTTCGGCAATTGTTGCAATTGAAATATCTACAATTGCTCCTTCAAAACCAAAATAGGGTGGAAGCACAGTTATAAAAATCCACGCATAAAAACTGTATGCAAAAACTTGAAAAATACTATTTAATGCTACTAAACCAGCACCATATTCACTACTTCCATCTGCAAGATCGTTCCAAACTAAAACCATTGCAATACAGCGTGCCAAACCAATTAAAATTAGTCCTACCATATATTCTGGATAGTCTTTTAAAAACGTAATAGCCAAAATAAACATTAAAACAGGACCTACTATCCAATTAAGAACAAGAGAAATAGAAAGTATTTTTGTGTTTTTAAAAACTTTTGGTAATAAGGCATAATTTACTTTTGCCAAAGGTGGATACATCATTAATATTAAACCAATTGCTATTGGAATATTTGTTGTTCCGCTGTTAAATGAATTTATAATATTTGGAAATGTTGGAATAAAATATCCGAGACCTACACCAATTGCCATTGCTACAAATATCCAAAGAGTTAGGTTTCTATCTAGAAAACTTAATTTTTTTGTTGCCATTTTTTATGAGTTTATTTGTGAAAAAATATAAAATAATTCAGTTGCAATTTGTATACTTCTTTCGTTGTATTTTTCTGCTTGTTTTGGTGTATTATCAAATGCTTTTGGATCTTCAAAAGTTATTGGAGTACGTTTTTCTGCTCCAGGTACAAACGGACAAGCTTCATTAGCAGAATCGCAGGTTAAAATTGCTGCAAATTTTGCTTTCGGATTAAAATCATCATCAAATTTTTTTGAAAACCCGATAATTGGATGTTGATTTTCAGCATATTTAATACTGTAAATTGGATTATTTCCTTCAGAAAGTGTTTTAACTTCAAAACCTGAATTTTGTAATGTTTCTGCAACCATTGGAAAAAGTGCAGTGCTTTCTGTACCTCCAGAATAACAAAATACATTTTTAATTTTGAAGTAATTTGCCATTGTTTGAGCCCAAACTTGTGATAAATGACTTCTTCTAGAGTTATGTGTGCAAATAAAGTTTATTCTAATTTCTTGGTTATTTGAAACCTTAGTTTGAATAAAATCTGCTAACGGTTGTAAAACTGTTTTCCGTTCTTCTGAAATTGTTTCAGGATTTAAATTTTTAATTAAATGTTCTATTTTTGAAAATAGCATAACTTGTATTGGTATTTTATTTATTTTAAATTTTTAGCAACAATTACTTCCAGGTGTACAACAAGAGTTATTACCAAAATCTGCTAATTTTATTTGTTGTTTTTCAACTGGGATTCCGCATTTATCTTTAGCTAAACAATCTGTTTGTTTATTTGTTAATAAGAAATTTGTACCGTCAAAATCAAGTCCAAATTTACCAATAGTACTTGCTTGATATTCCACTTCAATTTCTAAATTTTCTATGCCTAA
The DNA here is from genome assembly GCF_022429565.1 of Lutibacter sp. A64. Taxonomy (NCBI): domain Bacteria; kingdom Pseudomonadati; phylum Bacteroidota; class Flavobacteriia; order Flavobacteriales; family Flavobacteriaceae; genus Lutibacter; species Lutibacter sp. A64. The sequence continues at coordinate 1,089,944 of NZ_CP092487.1, read as the reverse complement.
AACTTTTTCTGAAAGTTCTATAATATTTAATAATTTTTCTGGATGCAACCTATGGTCGTAGTCGTTTGCGTTCCAAAGTTGAAAGTTTACAACTTCTTCATTTCTAACTGTTCCACCACAATCTATAAAGTGTTTAGTTATTTTACCAACTTCTGTTACATGAAAATGATTAGGTACTAATTCACCATTTGGTAATTTAAAAGAAATAGTTTCTAGTTTATTTAAATGTGTTTTTATTTCTGATAGTTTCATATTAAAATTATGTGAGATTATTAATTTTATTAGGAAGAAATTTTTAGCAGCAACCTTCGTTTTTAGAGATATCTTGATTTAAAAATTGTAACATAGTTTCTTTCATTTTTGTCCAATTTTCAGTATTTATACAGTAACAAACGCTTGTGCCTTCAACATTTCCTTTTATTAAACCTAAATTTTTTAATTCTTTTAAATGCTGAGAAATTGTTGGTTGTGCCAGGCCAATTTCATTTACCAAATCACCACAATAACAAGCGTCTATTTTAAAAAGTTGTTGTAAAATTGCCACTCTAGCCGGATGTCCGAATACCTTTGCAAACAATGCAATTTCATTTTGTAAATCGGTAAACATTTCTGATTTTGCTAAACCCATAATTTTCTTTTATTAGTTAATTGCAATATTACGATTAATGATTTATGAGACAAAAAAAATATGAATAAATTTTATTTTTTTTTATTGCTTATATATTTAAAAAAGTATTTATAAGTTATTGAAAGATAATTTTGAGTTACAAGACTAACTAATTATTATTCCTTAATTTTAGTTAATAACTTAATTAATTGTTGTTTATCTATAGGTTTAGAAATATAACTATTGCAACCAGCTTCTTGGGCTTGTAGTTTAAAGCTTTCTTGTATATAAGCAGTTTGCGCAACTATGTATATAGTACTATTAAATTTTCTAATTTGTTTAGTGGCTTCAAAACCATTTAAAACAGGCATTTTAATATCCATTAAAACAACATCTATATCATTATTATTTTTAACTAGCTCAACTGCCTCGGCACCATTTTTAGCACGTATTATTTGTTTTGTTAAATTTTCTAAAACACTAGTTATATAAAAGAACGATGTTTCATCGTCTTCTGCAATTAACACTTTGTAATTTTGTAATTCAGAAGTTGTTTTTTTTATAACAGTTTTTTTTAGTTTAGTTGTTTTTGTAGTTGTAGTAGTATTTGGTATACTCACATAAAACGTAGTTCCTTCATTTGGTGCAGAAGTTAATTTAATTTCTCCGTTTAATAAATGTACATAACCTTTAGAAATTGATAAGCCTAAGCCAGAACCTTCATAACCACTAGAATGTGAGTAATCTGCTTGAACAAATTCATTAAAAATAAAATGCTGTTTTTCTAGTGGAATACCAATTCCTGTATCTTTAATCCAAAATTCTGCAGTAGTATTGCTTAGTTTATAAGTTACTTCTATAGATCCTTTATGTGTAAATTTTAAAGCGTTTTTAATTAGATTTGTAAGTATTGAATTTAGTTTATATTCATCGGTAAAAAAAGGTGTTGTTATAGTTGAGTTTTTTTGATTAAAAAATAAGTTTATTCCTTTTGTTGCTGCTTCTGGAGTAAAAAAGTCACAGAGTTCTTTTATGTTTTTTTCAATATCTACTTCTTTAATTATTGGTTTTTCTAGTCCAGATTCAAGTTTAGAAACTTCAATAATATTATTGATAGTTTCTAACATTCTTTGACCACTTTTTTGAATAATATCAATAAATTGTGCTTGTTTTTCAGAAGAATAATCAACTGTTTTTAAAAGACTTGTAAAACCTAGAATACCGTTCATAGGTGTTCTTATTTCGTGACTCATATTTGCTAAAAAAGCCGATTTCATTTTATCGCTTTCTTCAGCTTTATCTTTTTCATTTTTAAGCTCAACCATAATTTTAGAGTTCAAAGCTAATTGTTCTGTAAGATCTTTGGTTTTGTTTTTAATTTTAGTTTGTAATATCCAATTTATAATTAGTAATATTAGGAACAATAGAAATATAATTCCACTTGCGATTAATAAATATTTTAAATAATTGTGCCAATCGTCATTATTTTTATTGTATTCGGCAATCCAAGTATCATATATTTCTTGGTATTTTCCATTGGCTAAAATAACTTCTAATCCATTGTTTAAAATTTTAGCCAATTCAGGAGTTTCTTTTGAAACTCTAAACCCCATAGAGCGTTCAAGAATTCTATGTTCTAAAGCTCTAACATTTGTTCTATTAAGTTTTTTTGCATAATACATTGCACTAGTTCGTTGTCCAAAAACACAAGTAACATCTTCTCTGTCCGTTGCTTTTATTAGATCTTCATAACTTTTAACAAATAAAAACTTTGTGGCAGGATTTATGGATTGTATATAATGTATTAATACATCATGCTTCCACATAGCAACCAGAGGTTCTTTTGAGGTTCTTAAAAACTCAAGAGAAAATTTATTATGAAAATTTTTATTGTATAAAAAACAATGTGAGGTATTTATTGCAGCTCTAGTATAAATATAATCTGGGTCGGGTCCACCAGGAAAATGAAAACCTCCAATGGCATCAATTTTATTGGTTTTAAGTGCATTAATAATTACACCCCATTCATCACCATCTACTTGAATGTCAGATTTATATAATTCTTTTATTGCATTTAATATTTCAACATTAAAGCCTACAAGTTCATTATTTTCATTTAAATAATTATAAGGTGGGTAATTATTGCTAAATCTAACTTGATATTGTGCATTAATTTTGCAAATTGAGATTGTTGCAATTATTAGGAATAAAATTATTTTTCTTCTCATTAATGGGGCTTATTTATCGTAAAAATAATAAATTTCTCTCAATATATAAGGTTGAAATTTTATTATGGTTAATAGTTTCAATTAATTTTTAAAAATAAAGGTAATATTATTTAATATAATAGTTCTGTTATTTAAAATAGTAATTATTAATAAATAGATATTTTTTTATTAATTGCTAAATTTTAATACAATAAATCAAAAAAAATAACAAAATATTTAAATTTTATCGACAATTATAATGGTTTAAGAACATAAGTTTTAAGAGAAATTAAAATCATTTTTACATTAAAAATAATTTATAATTTTAAATATTACTAAATGTATTTAATACATTTATTATCTTTGGTTAATAAATAAAAATTGTTTTAAAATAAAAGATGCAATTACTTAATAATAAAAATGCCTATAAACACCAAAAAAAAATACTAATAGCAGTAGATTGTGTAATTTTTGGTTTTGATTCTGAACAACTTAAGCTGCTTTTGTTTAAAAGAAAAGTAGAACCATTAAAAGGTGCTTGGTCTTTAATTGGTGCATTTGTTAATGAAGATTTAAGTTTAAGTGATGCTGCTAAAGAGATAGTTTTTGATTTAACGGGACTCGATAATATTTTTTTAGAAGAATTACAAACCTATAGTAAAGTAGATAGGGATCCTGGTGAACGAGTTATTTCTGTAGCCCATTACAGCTTAATTAGAATTAATGATTTTGATATAGATAGTGTTGAAAAATTTGATGCTCGCTGGTTTAATATTGATGAAGTTCCAGAATTAATAATAGATCATAAAGAAATGGTTGAAGACGCAACTTTAAAAATAAGAAAAAAAGCGCGTTTTGAGCCTATTGTTTTTGAATTACTTCCTGAAAAATTTACAATTCCTCAGTTACAAATTTTATACGAATGCATTTATCAAAAAAAATTAGATGATCGTAATTTTAGAAAAAAAATTCTATCATTCAATATTTTAACTAAAACAGAAGAAAAAGACAGATCAGGTTCTAAAAAAGGAGCATTTTTATATAAATTTAATAAAGAAAAATTTGAGGATTATATAGCTAAGGGACATAATTTTGAACTTTAATATAATGTAAGTAATTTAACAAATATTAAATTTTTGTAAATTTTATACAAATCCATAATAATTTTATAAAGTTATTTATATATTTGCTTATCGAAATTAAAAAAATGACAACAACTCAATTTCATCATCATCATTTACATACTTGCAATCAAGCGAGCTGAAGATGTATTGAGTAAATTATAGATATATTTAAACCCGTTTGATGAATTCAAGCGGGTTTTTTATTGAGCTCATTTTAATTTATCAAACACAAGAAAAACAAAAATGAATAAAATTAAAATCGCAATTCAAAAATCAGGAAGGTTAAACGAAGACTCCCTAAAATTATTAAAAGACTGTGGAATTTCTATAGACAATGGAAAAGACCAGTTAAAAGCTTCTGCAAGTAATTTCCCTATGGAAGTTCTATACCTTAGAAATGGTGATATTCCTCAATATTTAAGAGATGGAGTAGTAGATATTGCTATTATTGGAGAAAATGTACTTATAGAGAAAGGTGAAGATATTGGTATAGCAGAGCGTCTAGGGTTCTCTAAATGTAGAGTTTCTATTGCCGTTCCAAAAGATGTAACTTATACAAGTATTAAAGATTTGGACGGAAAACGTATTGCAACATCTTACCCAAATACCGTACGTAATTATTTTAATAAGTTTAACATAAAACCAAACATTCATATAATTAACGGTTCTGTAGAAATTGCTCCAAATATTGGTTTAGCTGATGCAATTTGTGATATTGTTTCAAGTGGAAGCACACTGTTTAAAAACAATTTAAAAGAAGTTGAAAAAATGTTAACTAGTGAAGCAGTTTTAGCGGTTTCACCATCAATTTCTTCAGAAAAAAAACAAATATTAGATAAATTACAATTTAGAATTCAAGCAGCTTTAAAAGGAAGAAAATCTAAATATATTTTAATGAATGCTCCAAATGACAAAGTAGAAAGCATTATTAAATTATTACCTGGAATGCGTAGTCCAACGGTTTTACCATTAGCAGAAGAAGGATGGAGTTCTATACACACTGTAGTTGAAAAAAATTCTTTTTGGGAAGTTGTAGATGCTTTAAAAGCAAATGGAGCAGAAGGTTTATTAGTAGTTCCTATTGAAAAAATGGTACTGTAATTTATATTGAATAGTTATTTTGTTTAACTATAAACTTTTTAACTTTCAAAAAAACTGTCATTCCTGCGTAGGTAGGAATCTCATAATTATAAACGAGATAAAAAATGAATACAATTATAAATCCTCCAAAATCAAATTGGTTAAATATTTTACAAAGACCAACGCAAACTATAGAAGATGTAGAGGAAACTGTTAACACTATTTTTGATGATGTAAAACAAAATGGAAATGATGCTGTAAAGCGATATACTTCTATTTTTGATGGTGTTATTTTAGATGATCTTTTTGTTACAGATGAAGAAGTTGTTGAAGCAGAAAGTCTAGTTTCTAATGATTTAAAAGAGGCTATTAAACTTTCTAAGGAAAATATTTATAAATTTCATGCTGCTCAAAAAACCGAAAAAGTTTTAATTGAAACAACTAATGGAGTTGAATGTTGGCAAGAAAAAAGACCAATTCAAAAAGTTGGATTGTATATTCCAGGAGGAACAGCTCCTTTATTTTCAACAGTATTAATGTTAGCAATTCCTGCTAAAATTGCTGGTTGTAGAGAAATTATTTTAGCTACACCTCCAAATAAAAAAGGAAAAATTAATCCAGCAATAATTTATGCAGCACAACAATGTGGTGTAACAAAAATTATAAAAGTTGGAGGAATTCAAGCTATTGCAGGCTTAACTTTTGGTACAGAAACAATACCTAAAGTTTATAAAATATTTGGGCCAGGAAATCAATTTGTTACTGTAGCAAAACAATTAGCAACAAAATTTGGGGTTGCAATAGATATGCCAGCAGGTCCAAGTGAATTATTAGTAGTTGCAGATGAAACAGCAAATCCAGCATTTGTAGCTTCAGATTTGTTAAGTCAAGCTGAACATGGTACCGATAGTCAAGTTATTTTGGTGGCAACTTCTATGCAAATTTTAAATAAAGTTGCTTCAGAAATTGAAATTCAAATAGAAAAGTTACCAAGAAAAAAAATAGCAACCAAAGCAATAGAAAATTCAAAGTTAGTTTTTGTTGAAACTAAAGAAATTGCATTAGATTTAATTAATGAATATGGTCCAGAGCATTTTATTGTATGCACTAATGATAACGATTTTTATGTATCTGGAATTGAAAATGCAGGTTCTGTTTTTATAGGAAATTATACGCCAGAAAGTGCTGGAGATTATGCCTCAGGAACAAATCATACCTTACCAACTAATGGATATACAAAAGCATATTCTGGGGTAAATTTAGATTCGTTTTTAAAAGCTATTTCTTTTCAAAAAATTTCTGAAACAGGAATTAAAAATATTGGAAAAGCTATTGAAACACTTGCTGGAGCTGAAGGTTTAGATGCGCATAAAAATGCTGTAACTTTAAGGTTGAAAAGTTTAGAGTAAGGAGTAGTATTGTCATTCCTGCGCAGGTAGGAATCTATTTTCACAACGTATGGATTCCTATTTTCAGAGGAATGACAAAAGATAAAAATATACAGATTGCCACAGCAAATGAAAAATTTGCTTCGCAATGACGAAATAAAAAAAACAAAAATGAACATAACTAACTTAGTTCGTGAAAATATAAAATCTTTAAAGCCATATTCATCTGCAAGAGATGAATTTAAAGAATTTACTACGGAGATGGTTTTTTTAGATGCTAACGAAAATCCGTTTGATAATGGCGTAAATAGGTATCCAGATCCTCAGCAAATTTCTGTAAAACAAGCTTTATCTAACTTAAGAGAAATTCCTGAAAATCAAATTTTATTAGGAAATGGAAGTGATGAAGTTTTAGATTTAATATATAGAGCATTTTGCGAGCCAAAGCAAGACAATATTATTACATTACCACCAACATATGGAATGTATAAAGTATTGGCAAATATTAATAATATTGAAGAAAGAGAGGTTTTATTAACCAAAAATTTTGAACCTGCTGTAGCTCAAATTTTAAATGTAACAGACACATTTTCTAAAATATTGTTTTTGTGTTCTCCTAACAATCCAACCGGAAACTCATTTTCAAATAAAACAGTAGAAGAATTATTGTTAAATTTTAAAGGATTGGTAGTTATTGATGAAGCTTATATCGATTTTTCTTCTGAAAAAAGTTGGCTTTCAAGATTAAATGAATTTCCAAATTTAATTATAACTCAAACCTTATCAAAAGCCTATGGAATGGCAGGAATTAGATTGGGTATTTGTTATGCCTCTTCAGAAATTATTGCAATTCTAAATAAAATAAAACCACCTTATAATATTAACGAATTAACGCAGAAAAAAGCTTTAAAAAAATTGTTGAATAAAAATAAAGTGAAACACGAAATTGAGAAAATTTTAGAACAACGCAATAAATTGATAAAAAAATTAGCTTCAATTTCATTTATTAAAAAAATATATCCAACAGACGCCAATTTTGTACTTGTTAAAGTAGATAATGCTGTAAAAAGATACAATCAACTAATTGAAAAAGGAATTGTTATAAGAAATAGAACAACACAACCCTTGTGTGAAAATACCTTGCGATTAACAGTTGGAACAAAAAGTGAAAATAAGAAATTAATTGAAGCATTAAAAGCGATTTAAAATGAAGAAAAAAGTATTGTTTATTGACCGTGATGGAACTATGATTAAAGAACCTGCTGATGAACAAATAGATGCATTTGATAAATTGGTTTTTTATCCGAAAGTTTTCACTTATTTAGGTAAAATAGCAAAAGAATTAGATTTTGAATTGGCTATGATTACCAATCAAGATGGTTTAGGTACCGAAGTATATCCAGAAAATACTTTTTGGCCTGTACATAATTTTATAATGAATTCTTTTGAAAATGAAGGAATTGTATTTGAAGAAGTGTTTATAGATAAAACTTTTCCACATGAAAATGCAGAAACACGTAAACCTAAAACTGGTTTGTTAACAAAGTATTTTTCTGAAGAATACGATTTAGAAAATTCTTTTGTAATTGGTGACCGATTAACAGATATAGAGTTGGCTAAAAACTTAGGAGCAAAAGGAATTTTCATCAACGATAATACTAATTTAGGAACGGATGAAATTTCTGTAAAAAGAAATGAGTTAGATGCTTTTATTGCTTTAGAAAGTAACGATTGGCAAAAAATATACGAGTTTCTAAAACTTGAAAATAGAACTGCTGAATTGACTAGAAATACCAACGAAACTAAAATTTACATCAAATTAAATTTAGATGGAACGGGCAAAAGTGAAATTTCAACAGGAATAGCTTTTTTTGACCATATGCTAGATCAAATTTCGCGTCACGGAAATATGGATTTAACTATTCAAGTTCAAGGAGATTTAGAAGTTGATGAGCACCATACTATTGAAGATACAATGATTGCGTTGGGTGAAGTTTTTGCCAAAGCTTTAGGAAATAAATTAGGAATAGAACGTTACGGTTTTTGTTTACCAATGGACGATTGTTTAGCGCAAGTAGCAATTGATTTTGGTGGAAGAAATTGGCTGATTTGGGATGCCGATTTTAAACGTGAAATGATAGGTAAAATGCCAACAGAAATGTTTTATCATTTATTTAAATCGTTTACTGACGGAGCGCGTTGTAATTTAAATATAAAAGCAGAAGGAGATAACGAACACCATAAAATTGAAGGGATCTTTAAAGCATTTGCAAAAGCAATAAAAGTAGCAGTAAAAAGAGATTCAGAAAAAATGATTTTACCAAGTACAAAAGGGATGCTTTAAAATAGAATGGAGATGTTAGAAATGAGATATTAGATTTTCTCAATACTTTGTACTCAATTCCCAATACTAAAATTAAATGAAAATAGTAATCATAAATTACGGAGCAGGAAATATTCAATCTATAAAATTCGCCATTAAACGTTTAGGTTTTGAAGCGATTTTAACAGATGATGAAGAAGAAATAAGAAACGCAGATAAAGTTATTTTTCCAGGAGTTGGAGAGGCGAGTAGTGCTATGGAAAAGCTACGAGCTACAGGTTTAGATAAAGTAATTCCAACGTTAAAAAAACCTGTTTTAGGTATCTGTTTAGGAATGCAGCTGATGTGTGCTTATTGTGAAGAGGGAGATACGAAAGGATTAAATATTTTTAATTGCGATGTGCTAAAATTTGATACTTCTGTGAAAGTACCACAAATTGGTTGGAATCAAATTGAAAATTTAAAATCCAATTTATTCAAAGGAATTAAAGAAAAAGAATATATGTATTTGGTACATAGTTTTTATGTCCCAATGAATAATGAAGCAATTGCAACTACTAATTATGGATTTAAATATGCTTCGGCATTACAAGAAAAAAACTTTTACGGAGTACAATTTCACCCTGAAAAAAGTAGTAAAGCAGGAGCGCAAATATTACAGAATTTTTTAGCGTTGTAAGTTTACAACGCCGTCACCCTAAACTTGTTTCAGGGTCTCATCATAATAAGACACAGATGATGAGATGCTGAAATAAATTCAGCAAGACGATAACTATTAAACATTAAACTAATAAAATGAGAATAATTCCAGCAATAGATATCATCAATGGTAAATGTGTACGTCTTTCAAAAGGCGATTATGCAACTGAAAAAGTGTACAATGAAAACCCGTTAGAGGTTGCAAAAATGTTTGAAGCACACGGAATACAACATTTACATTTGGTTGATTTAGATGGGGCAAAAGCAAGTCATATTGTAAATTATAAAGTATTAGAAACCATTGCATCAAACACAAATCTTTCAATTGATTTTGGAGGTGGTTTAAAATCGGATGAAGATTTGAGAATTGCGTTTGAAAGTGGTGCAAATCAGATTACTGGTGGAAGTATTGCTGTTAAAAATCCTGAAATATTTAAAAACTGGTTGCAGAAATTTGGAGCAGATAAAATTATTTTAGGAGCTGATGCAAATAACGAAAAAGTTGCTGTTGGTGGTTGGTTAGAAGAATCTGATAAAGAATTAATTCCTTTTATTCAAAGTTATGAAAAAGAAGGTGTAAGCTATGTTATTTGTACGGATATTTCTAAAGATGGAATGTTACAAGGTCCGTCGTTCGATTTATACCAAAAGATATTAAATGAAACAACAAATATTAAATTAATTGCATCTGGAGGAATTTCTACCTTTGAAGAATTACCTCGATTGGCAGAAATGGGTTGTGAAGGTACTATTGTTGGAAAAGCCATTTACGAACATAAAATTAGTATGAAGCAGTTAGAGAATTTTATTTTAAATAATTAGCAATTTGCTTCTAGCAGTTAGCCTTTTGCTAACAGCCAGAAGCCAAGAGCCAAAAGCTATAATAATGTTAACAAAAAGAATAATACCTTGTTTAGATATTAAAGACGGAAGAACCGTAAAAGGTGTAAATTTTGTAGATTTACGAGATGCTGGAGATCCAGTAGAATTAGCAGCAATATATGCAAATGAAGGTGCAGATGAACTGGTTTTTTTAGATATAACAGCAACTGAACAAAAAAGAAAAACATTGGTTGAATTGGTAATGCATGTGGCCGAAAAAGTAAATATCCCGTTTACCGTTGGTGGTGGAATTTCATCGGTAGAAGATGTTGAAATATTATTAAATTCTGGAGCCGATAAGGTTTCTATAAACTCTTCAGCAGTAAAAAATCCACAATTAATAAATAATTTAGCCGCTAAATTTGGAAGTCAGTGTGTTGTAGTTGCCATAGATGCAAAACAAATTGATGGAGAATGGATGGTGCATTTAGTAGGCGGGAAAGTACCAACCGAAATTAAATTATTTGAATGGGCAAAAGAAGTAGAAAAACGTGGTGCAGGTGAAATTTTATTTACATCAATGGATCACGATGGAACAAAAAACGGGTTTGCAAACGAAGCATTGGCTTATTTAAGTGACTTGGTAAATATTCCTATTATAGCTTCAGGTGGTGCAGGGAATATGCAACATTTTGCAGATACTTTTATTGATGGAAAAGCTGATGCAGCTTTAGCCGCAAGTGTTTTTCATTTTAAAGAAATTGAAATAGTAGATTTAAAAAACGAATTAAAACAACAAAATATACCTGTTAGGTTATAATTTACTTTACTCTGAAATTAATTCAGAATTACGAAGGATAAACTTAAAAAAAAGACCAATTCTTATGGAGCTACCTAGAGTTTATGTGTTGTTAGTTGTTCAAAGTAAAATAGGTTTATAAAAAATTAAATAATAATAACATCATTTATAATGAATATAGATTTTAATAAAAACAGCGATGGTTTGGTACCAGCTATAATCCAAGACTTTGTTACAAGACAAGTTTTAATGTTGGGTTATATGAACAAAGAAGCTTATGAAAAAACTGTAGAAACAGGAAAAGTTACTTTTTTTAGTAGAACAAAAAACAGATTGTGGACTAAAGGTGAAGAAAGTGGTAATTTTTTAAATTTAGTTTCTATTAAAAACGATTGTGATGACGATACGCTTTTAATAAAAGTAAAACCAGAAGGTCCAACCTGTCATAAAGGAACTGATACTTGTTGGGATGAGAAAAACGAATCTTCTTTTGGATTTCTTTCTGAATTAGAAAGTGTAATTGCAGGTAGAAGATTAAGTGCAGATTCTAAGAAAAGTTATGTAGCTTCTTTATTTGAAAAAGGAATTAATAAAATTGCTCAAAAAGTAGGAGAGGAAGCTGTAGAAATTGTGATTGAAGCTAAAGATGATAATGATGATTTATTTTTAAATGAAGGAGCTGATTTATTATTTCACTTTTTAATTTTATTACAAGCTAAAGGTTATACCCTAAAAGATATTGTAAAAGTTTTAGAAGGAAGACATAAATAATTTGTAATTCCTTTTTTAATAAAAAAGAGACAGTTTAAAAATAGTTTTTAAACAGTCTCTTTTAATTTTATAGATTAAAAGAAAAAAACTTAAGCATTTTTTTCTCTTTCAGCAGTAAGTTCAGCAATTTTAATAATAACATCTGTTGCTAATTGTAAAGATTCTGCAGCAATATATTCGTATCTACCATGGAAATTATGTCCACCAGCAAAAATATTTGGACATGGTAAGCCTTTATAAGATAATTGCGAGCCATCTGTACCACCACGTATTGCTTTAATTAATGGTTTAATCTTTAATTGTTTCATTGCTTCTTCAGCAATATCTACAATATGCATTACAGGTTCAATTTTTTCACGCATATTAAAATACTGATCTTTAACTTCAACCTGAACTAAATCACTGCCTAATTTTGTATTTAAAGAGTCTGCAACCTGTTTAAAGGTATTTTTTCGTGCTTCAAATAAATCAAAATCGTGATCTCTAATAATATATTCTAAAGTAGTTTTTTCAACTACACCAGACATTGTATGTAAATGGTAAAAACCTTCGTAACCTTCAGTTTCTTGTGGAATTTCATTTTTAGGTAAAGCAGCTATAAATTCATTTGCAATTAGCATAGAGTTTATCATTTTACCTTTTGCATAACCTGGGTGTACAATTTTACCATTAATAGTTACTTTTGCACCAGCAGCGTTAAAGTTTTCATATTCAAGTTCTCCAACCTGGCTACCATCCATTGTATAAGCCCATTCTGCACCAAATTTTTCAACATCGAACATATGTGCACCTTTACCAACTTCTTCATCTGGTGTAAAACAAATTCTAATTTTACCGTGTTTAATTTCTGGGTTTTTAATTAAAAATTCCATTGCAGAAACTATTTCCGTAACACCAGCTTTATCGTCAGCTCCTAAAAGAGTAGTACCGTCTGTTGTAATTAATGTTTTACCTTTATATTGTAATAAATCATCAAAATAACTAGGAGATAAAACAATGTTTTCTTCTTTATTTAAAACAATATCTTTTCCATCATAATTTGGGTGAAATTGTGGATTTACATTTGTACCTGAATAATCTGGACTGGTATCTATATGCGCAATAAAACCAATAGTTGGCACTTTAAAATCTACGTTTGAAGGCAAAGTTGCCATTATATAGCAATTGTCATCTAAAGTAACATCTTGCATTCCAATTTCATTTAGTTCTTCAACCAAAACCTTAGCTAAATCCCATTGTTTTTCAGTACTTGGAAACGCAGGATTATTTTCGTCAGATTGAGTATCTATTTTAACATACTTAACGAATCTATCTATTATTTTTTGCATTTTATTTAATTTTTATCAAAAGTAAGTATTCAATTAAGGATTTGCAATCTAATTGTCTTAATTTATTGCAAAAATTCAATACTATTTAGCAATGCAATTGATTCACAAATACGTTCTTCTACAGTAGGTGTTCCATAAATTTCTGAATATGCGGTAAAATAGGTTGCTTGTGAAAGTTTTACCATTAAATTTAATTGATTGTAAACAAAACCATTTTTGGAGCCAGTAACAAGGTAGTAATATGCTGGTTTAGATTTAAATTTAAGTCTGTCTCCTTTTATTTTTTTTAGATTAGAAATAGCTAAAATAGAATCTGTTTTTTTATAAAAATCTTCGGTGAATTCTAAATTTCCATAATTAAAAGCAGCATATATAATAAATGTTTCAGTTAGTTGTTTTGTAGTATCGGCTGTAAAAATTTCAGATTGATAGTCGTTATAGTACAATTCTATTTTCCAGTTAGTTGGAATACTTATCTTAAAGTTGTTTTTAAAGTCTGTATATACTTCAGAATTAGTTGTTTTTGAAGCATTACAGTTGAGTTTTTTACTTAATTCTGATTGTTTTGTACAACTTGCAAGAATAAATACTAAAGTGAAAAAATATAAAGTATATTTCATTTTGGAATTTTATATTATTGTTATAATTTTTATATTTTAATTTTGTCATACCTGCGAGGCATGTATCTATTTTTGTAGCGTATGGATTTTGTCTTCATAGGAATGACATTGATTTTTTACTCAATTGTCATTTTAGCAATTTTAGTATTTCCAGATAACCAAGCAGTATTTTTATCGTAAAAACGAATAGAATAAAATCCTTCATCACTAACTTTTTCCCATTCTTTACCGTAATTTTTTGAATAAAAGATTCCGTTTGTAGAAACAGCAAACACTTCTTTTCCTTCTGTTTCTGGAACATATTGTACACAACTAACATATTTTGGGGCAGCATTTTTTGCAACAACTTCCCAAGTTTTACCTCCATTTTTAGTAATTGCTTTATTTGCAGAATTTCCAAATTTATCTAAATAATTACCACCACAAATAATACCCTGCTTTTCATTGTAAAAATCTACAGAATAAATTCCTGTAGTATTTTTTCCTTGAACAATAGGTGTATTGTAAACATTCCAAGTTAAACCCATATCTGAAGTATGAAAAACCCTTGCTTTAAAGCCTCCAGTTACAATCCAAGCGTGCGTACCAACAATTGCAATATTGGTATTGCTAGCGGCAAAAGCGGCTTCACCTTCTATAATTTTAGGTAAATTTTCACACGGTATTTTTTTCCAAGTATTTCCACCATCTTTAGTTAATATAATAGACAAACAAGTATCGGTTGGATCTCCCATTGCTATTCCATTTAGTTCATTAAAAAAATGCATAGAATCGTAAAAAACTTTTTCGTTTTCTTCTTTATAAACAATTTCAAGTTGGTTATCTTTATATTTGTAAAGTAATGCCGGATTTCCTACGCTTAAAGCAAATACAGCATTTTTAGTATAGGACAAAGCTCTAAAATGCGGAATAATTGTATCTGTAATTATTTTTATTTTACCCTCTATTTCTCCTAAATTTGTTAAAACACCTAAATCTCCATTGGAGCCAGCGTATACAATTGAAGAATCGTTAACAATTTCAATAGCACGAATACTAGAACTGTCTATTTTAAATTTATTTATTGAAATAGAAAGCTTTTCACGAGGTTTATAATCATTATTACAAGAAATTAAAAAAAATAAGATTGGAATTAGCAACAAAGTTCTTTTCATTTTTAATATTTTTATGCGACTAAATTAACTAAAACAATGATAAATTAATGAAAAAAGCGTTGGTAATTTCAGGAGGTGGGAGTAAAGGTGCATTTGCAGGTGGAGTTGCTCAATATTTACTTAAAAACAAACAAAAAAAATACGATTTATTTGTTGGATCTTCAACAGGTAGTTTAATGGTTTCTCATTTAGCTCTTGGTAGAGTTGATGATTTAAAAAGAGTATACACTTCTGTAAATCAACATACAATTTTTAGTAACAATCCGTTTGTTATAAAAAAACAACACGGAGAAAAAGTTATTACTATTAATCATTTTAACACCTTATGGAATTTTATTAATGGAAGAAAAACCTTTGGTGAAAGTAAAAATTTAAGAAAACTAATTAAAAAGGAAATTACTGAAGAAATATATAATGAAATTCTAAAAACAGATGTAGATGCTGTTGTTGCAGTTTCTAATTTATCTTTAAATCAAATGGAATATAAATCTATTAGAGATTGTACTTATAACGATTTTTGTGATTGGATTTGGGGTTCGTGTAATTATGTTCCGTTTATGAGTTTATTAGTTAAAAATGGGTGTCAGTATGCCGATGGAGGTTTTGGTTGTTTGGTTCCTATAAAAGAAGCCATTTCACGAGGAGCAAAAGAAATTGATGCTATTATTTTAGAAACTGAGGTAACTCAAATTAATAGATTGCATTCTAAAAATGCATTTTCTTTACTCTTTAGCGTGTTTGATTTTATGTTAGAACATGTAGAACGTCATAATATTACCATTGGAAAACTATCTGCAAAACACCAAGATGTTAAACTAAATTTATATTATACACCAACTGTTTTAACTACTAACTCGTTAATTTTTGATAAAACCTTAATGTCTAAATGGTGGAAAGCAGGATTTAAATATGCAAAAAGCAAGGATAATGAAATTATGAATTCATTTAGAGCAAATGTGTTAAAATAAATATATAACCGGCAATGCATTTGAAAGTTTAATTTTTTTGT
This sequence comes from Lutibacter sp. A64, assembly GCF_022429565.1. Classification (NCBI taxonomy): domain Bacteria; kingdom Pseudomonadati; phylum Bacteroidota; class Flavobacteriia; order Flavobacteriales; family Flavobacteriaceae; genus Lutibacter; species Lutibacter sp. A64. The sequence continues at coordinate 1,074,013 of NZ_CP092487.1, read as the reverse complement.
TCAGTATTTTTAATGTTTATTTGCTATTAAAATTGATTAAATAATGCTATTAAAAAATTATAAAAAGCTTGTAGTGTATGCATTGCTTTTATTTTTATGTTCAGCTTTTTATGGATTGATTTTAAGATGGAATTTTGCCTTTCCTTCTGCATTAATTTCATATAAAAACTTGTTGCAAGGGCATTCGCATGTAGCATTTTTAGGTTGGGGATATTTAGCTACTATTTTTGCAGTTTTCAAATTATTTATTCCTATACAAAAAAGAAATTCAGCAATTTATAAAATTAGTCTATCTATTGTTGTTTTAACAATAGTTCTAATGCTATTTAGCTTTGTTTTAACTGGTTATAAGGTGTTTTCTATAGTGTTACTTTCTATATTTGGCATTACATCTTATGTGTTACTATTTAGTATGTTAAAAGATATTGATGGTCAAAACACTTCAACTAAACTGGTTAAATTTGGAATGTATTACTACTTAATTTCTAGTTTAGCAACATGGTTTTTAGCGTTTGTAATTGTTACGCAAGGCAAAACTAATTTGTATTATAATTCGGTTTATTTTTATATGCATTTTTTATACAATGGATTTTTTGTATTTATCTTATTTGGAGTGCTTTTTAAAATCTTTGAAAATCAAGGAATTAAAATTTCAAATTCCTTAATAAAATACTTTTTTATATTTTTAAATAGCGCTTGTATTCCAGCCTATATATTATCTATTTTATGGAGTACAACAAACAATATGCTTAATATTATTGGTTTTATAGCTGCTATTTTACAATTAATCTCGTTACTATTTCTTTTTAAAATATTGAAACAAGTTTTAGCACAAATTAAATGGAGTTTTATTTCAAAATTATTATTGAAATTTGCTTTAGTGGCATATTCTTTAAAAATTTTAGCACAAATAGTTTCAGCTTTTCCATATTTTGTTAAAAAATCACTTGCTTTAAAACCATATTTTATTATTGGTTATTTACATCTTTTTACATTGGCATTTATGAGTGTTTTGTTATTTTTAATTTTGAAACAGTTAAAAGTTGTGCAGCTAAAATCCAGCTTTTCAAAAATAGGGGTAGCATTTTTTTTAACAGGCGTATTTTTTACTGAATTATTGTTATTTCTTCAAGGTTTTTTAATTTTGATAAAACAAAAAACAATACCGAATTACACAATTTTTATGTTTATTTTTAGTTTTTTTATTGTTATTGGCATCATTCAAATTTTTATAAGTCAGTTTACAAAACCTATAATTTCTAATAAATAATTTTTTGTCAATAACTTTTATTGCTAAACTAAATATGTAATAGTACTTTTGAATTTTAAAGAATTCCTGTGATAAATTACTTAGAAAATCTTAACGAATCTCAAAGAGCAGCGGTTGTTCATAAAGAAGGACCAATGATTATAATTGCCGGAGCAGGCTCTGGTAAAACACGTGTGTTAACGTATAGAATAGCTCATTTAATGAATCAAGGTGTTGATTCGTTTAATATTTTATCGTTAACTTTTACTAATAAAGCTGCACGAGAAATGAAAGAAAGGATTGCCGATGTTGTTGGCGCTTCAGAAGCTAAAAACCTGTGGATGGGTACATTTCACTCGGTTTTTGCACGTATTTTACGTTCTGAAGGTGGGCATTTAGGGTATCCTTCAAATTTTACAATTTACGATACACAAGACGCTGTTAGATTGCTATCTTCTATTATTAAAGAAATGCAGTTAGATAGGGATAAATACAAGCCAAAACAGGTTTTAAGCAGAATTTCATCCTTTAAAAACAGCCTAATAACTGTTAAAGCGTATTATAACGATCCAGAATTAATTGAAGCTGATAAAATGGCACAACGTCCTAAAATGGGTGAAATTTACCATCAATATGTAGAGCGTTGTTTTAAAGCTGGTGCAATGGATTTTGATGATTTATTGTTAAGAACTAACGAGTTATTAACACGTTTTCCTGCTGTATTAGCTAAATATCAAGATAGATTTAAATATATTTTGGTTGATGAGTATCAAGATACCAACCATTCTCAATATTTAATTGTAAGAGCCTTGGCAGATCGTTTTCAAAATATTTGTGTTGTTGGAGACGACTCTCAAAGTATATATGCGTTTAGGGGTGCAAATATTCAGAATATCTTAAATTTTCAACGAGATTATGAAAAGGTTCAAATTTTTAAATTAGAACAAAATTATCGTTCATCTAATAATATTGTACAAGCTGCAAATTCTGTAATAGAAAAAAATAAAACCAAATTAGATAAGGAAGTTTGGACAGAAAATAGCGAAGGACCAAAAGTAAAAGTAATGCGTACTTATACCGAAGGTGAAGAGGGGCGTTTTATAGCAGATTCTATTTTTGAGAATATGATGAATTTGCAATTGAAAAGCTCAGATTTTGCGATTCTTTACAGAACAAATGCACAGTCTAGAGCGCTTGAAGATGCACTTAGAAAAAAAGATATTAAGCATAAAATTTATGGAGGATTGTCTTTTTATCAACGCAAAGAAATAAAAGATACCTTGGCTTATTTACGTTTGTTAATCAATCCAAACGATGAAGAAGCGCTTAAAAGAGTTATAAATTATCCACTTAGAGGTATTGGAGCGAGTACAGTTGATAAACTTTCCGTAGCTGCAAATCATTATAAAATTTCAATTTTTGAATTAATAAAGAATTTAAATAATTACGATTTAAAATTAAATTCGGGAGTAAAAAATAAATTAGACGGTTTTATAACAATGATTCAGCATTTTCAAATTGAAGCGCAAACTAAAAATGCGTTTGAAGTAGCAGAATTAGTTGTAAAACAAACACGCTTAATCCGTGATTTAGAAAAAGATGGTACACCAGAAGGAGTAAGTAGAGTAGAAAATGTTCAAGAATTATTAAACGGAATAAAAGATTTTATAGATGTTCAAAAAGAAAAGGATGAAGATGATTCTTTAGCGTTTTTTCTTGAAGATGTAGCACTTGCAACTGATTTTGATAGCGATAAAAAAGATGAAACTCCAAGAGTTTCATTAATGACAATTCACTTAGCAAAAGGACTAGAATTTCCGTATGTATATGTAGTTGGTTTGGAAGAAAATTTATTTCCTTCTGCAATGAGTATGAATACCCGTAGCGAACTTGAAGAAGAACGTAGGTTATTTTATGTAGCACTTACTAGAGCAGAAAAACAAGCCTATTTAACATATGCACAAACACGGTATCGTTGGGGTAAATTAGTAGATTGTGAACCGAGTCGTTTTTTAGAAGAGATTGATGATAAATACTTAGAATATTTAACGGTAAAAGAAACTAAACCTTCTCAAAATAAATTTGTTAACGAAGATATTTTTGGAAGTGTACCTCAAAATAAAATTAGATTTAAAAAACCAATACAACGTAAACCCGCAAAAAAAAATACAGTACCTAAAATTGAATTTCAACCGCCAAAAAACTTAAAGAAAGTTTCTAAAACAACTGCATCAAAAGCAAATTTATTCGATAATAATGTTGTTGTTGGAAACGTTGTAAATCATACCAAGTTTGGTAAAGGAGAAGTGTTGAGTTTAGAAGGTAGTGGTGCAAATCAAAAAGCTGAGATTAGATTTGCCTCTGTTGGCGTAAAAAAATTACTATTACAATTTGCCAAGCTTACAATTATTAGCTAAAATAACATTGTAAAATCAATATTAATAGTGTAATTTGCATAAAATAAAAAGAGAAAAGATAGATGGAATTTGATTTAGAATACAATGGGGAAAGACCTCATTTAATTATACCTGAGTATGGAAGACATATTCAAAAATTGGTAGACAATTGTGTAGCTTTAGAAGATGTTGATGAGCGTAATAAAATGGCAAAAGCTATAGTTGATGTTATGGGGAATTTACAGCCTCATTTACGTGATGTACCAGATTTTAAACACAAACTTTGGGATCAACTATTTATAATGTCAGATTTTAAATTAGAAGTAGATTCCCCTTACGATAAACCTTTAAAAGAGGAATTACAAGCAAAACCAGAACCTTTAGCCTATCCAAAAGCGGCATCTAAATACAGATTTTATGGAAATAATATCCAAATTATGATAGATGTAGCATTAACTTGGGAAGAAGATGAAGTTAGAGAAGCATTATATTTTGCAATAGCCAATCATATGAAAAAATGCTACTTAAATTGGAACAAAGATACCGTTGAAGATAAAGTCATATTTAAGCATTTAAAAGAATTATCGCATGATAAAATAGACCTTACCGAAAGTGATGAGAAATTGTCTGAAGTTAAAGATTTGATGCGAAAAAGAAAACCATCAGCTAAAAATAGACAATCTGATTCTAGAAAAAAATCTTACAAATATAAATAATCACGTAAAAAATGGCAACATTTGTAATTGAAGGAGGAAATAAGTTAAGCGGAGAAATTACACCTCAAGGAGCAAAAAATGAAGCATTACAAGTAATTTGTGCTGTTTTATTAACTAAAGAAAAAGTTACAATTAGTAATATTCCAGATATTAGAGATGTTAACAAACTAATATTTATTCTTGGAGAATTGGGTGTGAAAATTGAAAAAATTGCAAGTGACACCTATACTTTTCAAGCAGATGATTTAAATTTAGAATATTTAGAATCAGAAAAATTTAAACAAGATGGTAGCTCTTTAAGAGGTTCTATTATGATTGTTGGTCCATTATTAGCTCGTTTTGGAAAAGGTTATATTCCTAGACCAGGAGGAGATAAAATTGGAAGAAGACGTTTAGATACTCATTTTGACGGTTTTATAAAATTAGGAGCCAAATTTAGATATAATAAAGACGAAAAATTTTATGGTGTTGAAGCTAAATTTTTAATAGGTGCAAATATGCTGTTAGATGAAGCTTCAGTTACTGGAACTGCAAATATTGTAATGGCTGCAGTAATGGCTAGAGGTATTACTACAATTTATAACGCCGCTTGCGAACCATATTTACAGCAACTTTGTAAAATGTTAAATAGTATGGGAGCCAAAATTACAGGAGTTGGTTCTAATTTACTTACTATTGAAGGTGTAACAACTTTAAATGGCTGTAATCATAGAGTTTTACCAGATATGATTGAGATTGGTAGTTGGATTGGTATGGCAGCTATGACAAAATCTTCAATAACAATTAAGAATGTAAGCTGGGATGATTTAGGATTAATTCCACGAGTTTTTCAAAAATTAGGAATTAATTTAGAAAGAAAAGGAGACGATATTTTTATTCCAGAACAAAATAGTTACGAGATTCAAGACTTTATAGATGGATCTATTTTAACAATATCTGATGCTCCTTGGCCTGGATTTACTCCAGATTTATTAAGTATTGTGTTAGTTATTGCTACACAAGCAAAGGGAAGTGTCTTAATTCATCAAAAAATGTTTGAAAGTCGCTTGTTTTTTGTAGATAAGTTAATAGATATGGGTGCAAAAGTTATTTTATGCGATCCACATAGAGCTACCGTAATTGGTATGAATCATGAATCAAGTTTAAAAGGAACTGTTATGACTTCTCCAGATATTAGAGCCGGAATTTCGTTATTAATTGCAGCATTATCTGCTAATGGAACAAGTACCATACATAATATTGAACAAATAGATAGAGGTTACCAAAATATAGATGAACGTTTGCGTGCAATTGGTGCCAAAATTACTAGAGTAGCATAACTTGCTAAAATTTAAAAATACCACTCCGTAAAGTTTAATATTTTACGGAGTTTTTTTTTAATTTAATTCAATCCTTCAATTTTTTAAATCTTTTAATTATTAAATTTTTCAATAACAAATACAGTCAAATGTCATAATGTCATAATTTTATAAATTGGCAATACTTTTGCTTATAATTTAGTTGATAAATTTTTTAGATGAAATTATGAGCACAAAGAAAGATTCAAAAGAAGAAAAAGAAATCCTAGATAAAGAGAAAACTCAACAAGAAACTCAAGAAGCCCAAGATACTAATGAAATAAGTGTTGAAGAGCAGTTAAAACTTGAAGTTACTGAAGAAAAAGATAAATTTTTACGATTGTTTGCAGAATTTGAAAATTATAAAAAACGTACATCAAAAGAGCGTATAGAATTATTTAAGACTGCCAATGAAGATTTAATGACAGTTTTACTGCCTATTTTAGACGATTTTGACAGAGGTTTATCTGAAATAAAAAAAGCAAAAGACAAAGCTCTTTTAAAAGGCATGGAACTTATCAAAAATAAGTTTTATGATACTTTAACTAAAAAAGGTTTAAGCCATATTCAAGTTGAACAAGGAGCTATTTTTGATGTTGATTTACATGAAGCTATTACTCAAATACCTGCACCTTCTGAAGATTTAAAAGGAAAAGTAATAGATGTTGTTGAGCAAGGCTATAAATTAGGAGATAAAATAATAAGATACCCTAAAGTAGTAATAGGGCAATAAAAGTATACAGTAACAGTAAACTTTAAAAATTAAAACTGAAACTGATAACTGAGATTTAATAAAATATGGCAAAGCAAGATTATTACGAAATATTAGGCATTTCAAAAAATGCAACCTCTGCAGAAATAAAGAAAGGATATAGAAAGATGGCAATTAAATACCATCCAGATAAAAATCCAGGAGATAAAGAAGCTGAGGAAAACTTTAAAAAAGCAGCAGAAGCTTATGAAGTTTTAAGCGATGAAAATAAAAGAGCTCGTTACGATCAATATGGACATGCAGCTTTTGAAAACGGCGGCGGTGCCGGTGGTTTTGGAGGCGGAGGAATGAATATGGATGACATATTTAGTCAGTTCGGAGATATTTTTGGAGGCGGTGGCTTTGGTGGTTTCGGCGGCGGTGGCTTTGGCGGTGGATCTAGAGGCAGAGCACGTGTTAAAGGAAGTAACCTAAGAATTAGAGTAAAACTTACTCTTGAAGAAATAGCCAGTGGTATAGAAAAGAAAGTAAAAGTAAGAAGAAAAGTACAAGCAGCCGGTGTAACTTTTAAAACTTGTACAACTTGTAATGGTTCTGGACAAGTAATGCGAGTTACTAATACTATTTTAGGAAGAATGCAATCAGCTTCTACCTGTCCAACTTGTCAAGGAGCAGGAGAAGTACTTGATAAAAGGCCTAAAAATGCAGATGCTCAAGGTTTAGAACAAAAAGAAGAAACCGTTTCAATAAAAATTCCAGCAGGTGTAACAGAAGGTGTTCAATTAAAAGTGAACGGAAAAGGAAATGCGGCTCCTGGAAATAATGCAATAGATGGAGATTTAATAGTTGTAATTGAAGAAATTACACACGATACCTTAAAACGTGAAGGTACCAATCTGCATTTCGATTTATATATTAATTTCTCTGAAGCTATTTTAGGTGCAGATAAATTTATAGATACTGTTACTGGTAAAGTAAAAATTAAAATTGAACCAGGAACTCAATCTGGAAAAATATTGCGTTTAAGAGGTAAGGGATTACCGAGTATAGATCATTATGGAAACGGAGATTTATTAGTACATGTAAATGTATGGACTCCACAAAATATTACAAAAGAGCAAAAAGCATTTTTTAGTAAAATGAAAGATGATGAAAACTTTACACCAAACCCTTCTAAATTCGATAAATCATTTTTTGAAAAGGTTAAAGATATGTTTTCATAAAAAAAAGCAGTAATAATTTTATTACTAACAAAATTTAAATATATTTGAAGTGTTATTAGTGAAATACCTAATAACACTTTTTCTTTTTCATAGCAATTTTCCCACTCAAACTTTGAGTGGGTTTTTTTATACCAATTTATAATGTATTTTTGCAAAAAAAGTAGGTCGTCTTATCGCTTTAATTTTATTAAAGAGGAAAGTCCGGACACCATAGAGTAGCATAGCGGATAACATCCGTCCAACGTAAGTTGAGGACAAGTGCAACAGAAAGCAAGTACAGTTCGGCTGTAGTGAAACCAGGTAAACTCTATGCGGTGAAATGCCACGTATATTGAAATTTTAAAGTTACTCGCTTTATTTCAAGGGGTAGGCAGCTCGAACTATAAAGTAATTTATAGTCTAGATAAATGATAAGAGCTTTTTTAAAGAACAGAATCCGGCTTATAGACCTACTTTTTTTATTATATTCTTAATTGCTATAACGTTTTCGGAGACTTAATTTTTATATTTAAAATAAATAGCGATTTAATAATACATATATGTAAAAATATAGCAGATATTACAAACGTGTTTTTAAAATAATCATTTTTTGTAACTTCGCCTGATTAAAAAATTATAAACTAAAATTAATAAAATATTGTTTTGATATTGAAAAAATCAAAAATATTACATTCAAATTTATAGAAATATTATGAACACTTATAAAGATTACATTGAGCAGATTGAAGCAAGAAAGGAGCAAGGACTGCATCCACAGCCTATTGATGGAGCTGAGTTATTAAGCGAAATTATTGAACAAATAAAAGATGTAGATAATAAATATAGGGAAGATTCTCTTAACTTTTTTATCTATAACGTGTTACCAGGAACAACAAGTGCTGCAAGTGTAAAAGCTATATTTTTAAAAGAAATTATATTAGAAGAGGCTGTAGTTGAAGAAATTACACCTGATTTTGCTTTTGAACAATTATCTCATATGAAAGGTGGTCCATCTATTGAAGTCTTATTAGATATAGCCTTAGGTGAAGATCTTTCTTTAGCAAAGCAAGCTGCAGATGTTTTAAAAACACAAGTTTTTCTTTATGAGGTAGATACAGATAGATTAGAAAAAGCATTTAATAATGGTAATGAAATAGCTAAAGAAATTATAGAAAGTTATGCTAAAGCAGAATTTTTTACAAAACTTCCAGACATTCCTGAAAAAATAGATGTGGTTACATTTATTGCTGGAGTAGGAGATATTTCTACAGATTTATTATCACCTGGTGGTGATGCACATTCTAGATCAGATAGAGAATTACATGGGCAATGTATATTTGAACATAATAAAGAAAAGCAAAACGAATTATTGGAATTGCAAAAACAACATCCAGATAAACGCGTAATGCTTATTGCTGAAAAAGGTACAATGGGAGTTGGTTCTTCTAGAATGTCCGGTGTAAATAATGTAGCACTGTGGACAGGTATTAAAGCGAGTCCGTATGTACCATTTATTAATATTGCTCCAATTATTGCAGGTACAAATGGAATTTCTCCAATATTTTTAACAACAGTTGGTGTAACTGGTGGTATTGGTATTGATTTAAAAAATTGGGTAAAAGTAAAAGATGCTGAAGGAAATACTTTAAGAGATGAAGTAGGAGAACCAATATTAGAAGAAGTTTATTCTGTTGCAACAGGAACTGTACTTACCGTTAATACTAAAGAAAAAAAATTATATAATGGAGATAAAGAATTAATGGATATTTCTGATTCATTAACTCCACAAAAAGTAGAATTTATAAAAGCAGGTGGTTCTTATGCAGTTGTATTTGGAAAGAAATTACAAACATTTGCTTCTAAAGTATTAGGAATTGATGTTATTCCAGTATATGCTACTTCAAAAGAAATTTCTATTGAAGGTCAAGGTTTAACTGCGGTAGAAAAAATATTTAATAAAAATGCCGTTGGTACAACTCCAGGAAAAGTATTACATGCAGGTTCTGATGTCCGTGTTGAAGTTAATATTGTAGGTTCTCAAGATACTACAGGTTTAATGACTTCACAAGAGTTAGAAATGATGGCTGCAACTATTATCTCTCCAATTGTTGATGGAGCATACCAATCTGGTTGCCATACAGCATCTGTTTGGGATAATAAATCCAAAGCAAATATTCCAAGGTTGATGAAATTTATGAACGATTTTGGTTTAATTACAGCTAGAGATCCTGAAAATAAATATAAACCTATGACAGATGTTATTCATAAGGTTTTAAACGATATTACAGTAGATGATTGGGCAATTATAATTGGTGGAGATTCGCATACAAGAATGTCTAAAGGTGTTGCTTTTGGAGCAGATTCAGGAACAGTAGCCTTAGCACTTGCAACTGGTGAAGCATCAATGCCAATCCCTCAATCGGTAAAAGTTACCTTTAAAGGTGAAATGAAAAGTTATATGGACTTCCGTGATGTTGTTCATGCAACACAACAACAAATGTTATCTCAATTTGGAGGTGATAATGTTTTCCAAGGTAGAGTTATTGAGGTTCATATTGGAACACTTACCGCAGATCAAGCATTTACATTTACAGATTGGACTGCTGAAATGAAAGCAAAAGCCTCTATTTGTATTTCTGAAGATGATACGTTAATTGAATCGTTAGAGATTGCTAAAAGCAGAATACAGATTATGATTGATAAAGGAATGGATAATAAATTAGAAGTTCTGAAAGGATTAATTGCTATTGCAGAAAAAAGAATTGCAGAGATTAAATCGGGTGAAAAACCTGCATTAACTCCAGATGCAAATGCTAAATATGCAGCAGAAGTTGTAGTTGATCTTGATAAGATTATTGAACCAATGATTGCGGATCCAGATGTGTATAATGAAGATGAATCTAAAAGATACACACACGATACTATTAGACCTCTATCTTATTATAAAGGTACTAAAACAGTGGATTTAGGATTTATAGGTTCTTGTATGGTTCATAAAGGAGATATGAAAATACTAGCTCAAATGTTAAAGAATGTTGAAGAGCAACAAGGAAAAGTTGAATTTAAAGCTCCTTTAGTGGTTGCGCCTCCTACATATAATATTGTAGATGAATTAAAAGCCGAAGGAGATTGGGAAGTTTTACAGAAATATTCTGGATTTGAGTTTGATGATAGTGATCCAAAAGCTTCAGCTCGTACAAAGTATGAGAATATGTTATACCTAGAACGTCCAGGTTGTAACTTATGTATGGGTAACCAAGAAAAAGCGGAGCCTGGTGATACTGTTATGGCTACTTCAACACGTCTTTTCCAAGGAAGAGTTGTTAAAGATTCTGGTGAGAAAAAAGGAGAGTCTTTACTTTCATCAACACCTGTAGTAGTAATTTCAACAATTTTAGGAAGAACTCCTAATTTAGAAGAATATGAAGCTGCAGTTGCTGGAATTAATTTAACTAAGTTTAAACCTTCACATAAATTACTCGTTAAATAATTTCGATATAAACTAATTATATTACAAAAGCCTGAATTAATATTCAGGCTTTTTTATGTAGTTAAAATTCGTTGTTTATTTTTAACATTAAGTAAAGAAATATATTTTTTTAATCATCTAATTATTTTGTATATTAGAAATTGAATTAAAATTATATAAATATTATGGCTTTTGATATTAAAATGATTAAAGAAGTATATGCCCGCATGGCAGAACGTGTAGATATTGCGCGTAACAAAGTAGGGAAACCTTTAACTTTAGCTGAAAAAATATTATACAATCACCTTTGGGATGGCAATGCAGCCAAGGGATATATAAGAGGGAAAGATTATGTAGATTTTGCTCCTGATCGAATTGCTTGTCAAGATGCAACTGCTCAAATGGCATTATTGCAATTTATGCAAGCTGGTAAAAATAAAGTAGCAGTACCAACAACAGTTCATTGTGATCATTTAATACAAGCAAAACAAGGAGCTAATTTAGATTTAAAACGCGCCAATGATGTAAGTAAAGAAGTGTTTGACTTTTTAGCGTCAGTATCTAATAAATATGGAATTGGTTTTTGGAAACCAGGAGCAGGTATCATTCATCAAGTTGTTCTAGAAAATTATGCTTTTCCTGGGGGAATGATGATAGGAACAGATTCACATACTGTAAATGCAGGTGGATTAGGAATGGTAGCTGTAGGAGTAGGAGGAGCAGATGCAGTTGATGTAATGGCAGGTATGGCTTGGGAGCTTAAATTTCCGAAACTTATTGGTGTTAAATTAACTGGAAAATTAAATGGTTGGACTTCTGCAAAAGATGTTATTCTTAAAGTAGCTGGAATTTTAACTGTAAAAGGAGGAACTGGTGCTATAGTAGAGTATTTTGGTGATGGAGCAAAAAATTTATCTTGTACAGGTAAAGGAACTATATGTAATATGGGAGCTGAAATAGGAGCAACTACATCTACTTTTGGCTATGACGCTTCAATGGAACGTTATTTACGTGCTACAGATAGAAATGAAGTTGCTGATGAGGCAAATAAAATAAAAGAATATTTAACTGGTGATCCAGAAGTTTATGCGGAACCAGAAAAATATTTTGATCAAGTAATAGAAATAAATTTAGACACATTACGCCCATATTTAAATGGACCATTTACACCTGATTTAGCAACACCTGTAGGAGAATTAGGTGCTAAGGCTAAAGCAAATGGTTGGCCAATTAAAGTAGATTGGGGTTTAATAGGTTCTTGTACAAATTCTTCTTACGAAGATTTATCTCGTGCAGCTTCAATAGCAAAGCAAGCTGTTGATAAAAAATTAGTTACTAAGGCCGATTTTGGAATTAATCCAGGTTCAGAACAAGTTCGCTATACAGCTGAAAGAGATGGAATTTTAAAAGTTTTTGAGGATTTAAATGCAACTATATTTACAAACGCTTGTGGCCCTTGTATTGGACAATGGGATAGAAGTGATTTAAAAGGTGAAGAAAAAAACACGATAGTACATTCATTTAATAGAAACTTTTCAAAACGTGCAGATGGAAATCCTAATACACATGCGTTTGTAGGATCTCCAGAAATGGTAGCTGCAATTGCAATTTCTGGGCGTTTAGATTTTGATCCAATGAATGATACACTTATTAATGAAGATGGGGAAGCTGTAAAATTAGATGAGCCAAAAGGACTTGAGTTGCCTCCATTAGGTTTCGATGTTAAAGATTCCGGCTATGTAGAGCCTGTAAAAGATGGTAGTAATGTAGAAGTTTCTGTAAGTCCTACTTCAGAAAGATTACAATTATTAACTCCTTTTGAACCAATTGGTAATGAGATTAGAGGTGCAAAATTATTAATTAAAGCCTTTGGAAAATGTACAACAGATCATATTTCTATGGCAGGGCCTTGGTTGCGTTTTAGAGGACATTTAGATAATATTTCTAATAATTGTTTAATTGGAGCTGTTAATGCTTTTGGTAAAAAAACAAATTTTGTAAAAAATCAGTTAACAGATGAATATGGAGGTGTTCCAGATGTAGCTCGTGCTTATAAAGCAGCCGGTGTTAAATCTATTGTTGTAGGGGATCATAATTATGGAGAAGGTTCGTCAAGAGAACATGCTGCAATGGAGCCAAGACATTTAGGTGTTGCGGCGGTAATTGTAAAATCTTTTGCACGTATTCATGAAACAAACTTGAAAAAGCAGGGTATGTTAGGACTTACTTTTGATAATGAAGCAGATTATGATTTGATTCAAGAAGATGATGTATTTAATTTTATAGATTTAAATGAATTTTCACCAGAAAAACAATTGACTTTAGAAATAGTACATGCTAATGGCTCTAAAGATGTAATTAAGCTAAACCATACGTATAATCAAAGTCAAATAGATTGGTATAACGAAGGTTCTGCATTAAACTTAATAAAAAAAGAAAATCTAAAATAGTATACAAATGATTTTTAGATTTATTTAATCCTAAAAAAAGACGTGTAATAACGTCTTTTTTTATAGTATAATTCCAAAAAAAAGAGTTGTTTTTAGAAAAAAAACTTATAAATCATTGAAAAACAATGTAAAGCAATTTATGTAACAACGTTTTCCAAAATATTATAAATATTATCTAAATTTTTTGTAACTTTTTTGTTCAAAAGAACAAGGATAAATTAAGTGATAAATTAGTTAAAATACTTTATATTTATTGATTGAAAAAGCTATGTTAAAATTTGATTTTCTCTCATTAAAAATTGCTTATTCATTCGGAAATTAAAAAAACTAAAATTTTAAAAACATATAAAAAATATTATTTGAAACTAAATTTATGAAAGCATTATTTTATACAAAAGAATTTCCTCCTTACGTTTATGGTGGAGCAGGAGTAGTTGTTGAATATTTAGCCAATGAGTTAGAAAAATTAATGGAAATTGATATAAAATGCTTTGGTGATCAAGATTCAAGTTCAGGAAACATGAGTGTTAAAGGTTTTCCTTATAATAATGAAGTATTTGAACAATCAGATGATAAATTAAAAGCAGTATTTAATAGTTTAAATACGTGTCTTCATATGAACGCTGAATTTGATGCAGACATTGTTCATTGTCATACATGGTATGCCCAATTTGCAGGAATAGTTGCAAAATTATGTTATGGAGTACCATTGGTAATTACAACACACTCTTTAGAACCCCTTAGACCTTGGAAAAGAGAACAACTAGGTCATGGTTATGAAGCTTCATCTTGGATTGAAAAAACGGCTATTGAAATGGCAGACGCTGTAATTGCTGTTTCTAAGGAAACAAAAGAGGATGTTTTAAAATATTTTGATGTTGAAGATGAAAAAGTAAAAGTGATTTACAATGGAATAAATTTAAAAGAATATATTGTTACTTCTAAAACATCAACATTAGAACGTTTTGGTATAGATGCATCTAAGCCATATGTGCTTTTTGTAGGTAGAATTACAAGACAAAAAGGAATAATACATCTAGTAAATGCAATAAAATATATTGATCCAGAAACACAGATAGTGCTATGTGCAGGAGCTCCAGATACTCCTGAAATTGCAGAAGAAATGAAGGCAAGTGTTAGTGAAGTAAAAAAAACAAGAGAAAATGTTAATTGGATTGATGAAATGTTACCAAAAAAAGAGGTGATTCAATTGTATTCTCACGCTACTGTATTTTGTTGTCCTTCAATTTATGAACCATTTGGAATTATAAATGTAGAAGCTATGGCTTGTAATACAGCTGTGGTAGCAAGTGCAGTGGGAGGAATTAAAGAAGTTGTTGTAGATGGTGAAACTGGTATTTTAATTCCTGTAGAACAACAAACAGAAGCTCCGTTTGAACCTGTAGATTCAGATAAATTTGCAAGAGATTTAGCAGAAGGAGTAAACACTGTAATTAATAATAAAGAATTACGTGAAAAAATGGAAATTAATGGTAGAAAAAGAGTTGAAGAACACTTTGATTGGGCTGCCATTGCAGTTCAAGTTGAGGCACTGTATAAATCATTAATTAAATAAAAAAAATATTTAAACTATAAAGAAAAAGTTATGTCAAAACAAAAAGTTTTATCCATTATTTTAGGGGGAGGTCAGGGATCGAGATTGCATCCATTAACAGAAACACGCTCAAAGCCAGCAGTACCTATAGCAGGTAAATATAGATTGGTAGATATTCCAATTTCAAATTGTATTAATTCAAACATAAAACAAATGTATGTTTTAACGCAATTTAATTCTGCATCTTTAAATAGACACATTAAAAACACCTATCATTTTAGTTTTTTTAGTTCTGCTTTTGTTGATGTATTAGCTGCTGAACAAACACCAGGAAATAAAGGATGGTTTCAAGGAACCGCAGATGCAGTACGTCAAAGTATGCACCATTTTTTAAGACATGATTTTGATTATGCTTTAATTTTATCTGGAGATCAACTGTATCAAATGGATTTTGAAAAAATGGTGAAAGCCCATGTAAAAGCAAAAGCCGCTATATCAATTGCTACAATTCCTGTAAATGCTAAAGACGCAACATCTTTTGGAATTTTAAAAGCTGATGATAATAATAGAATTACATCTTTTATTGAAAAACCTGATGCATCTTTATTACCTGATTGGACATCAGATGTAAGTGATGGAATGAAAGCTGAAGGAAGAAATTATCTAGCCTCTATGGGTATTTATATATTCAATAGAGATTTATTAGTTGAGTTAATGAAAAATCCAGATACTATAGATTTTGGAAAAGAAATTATACCACAATCTATTGAAGACCATTTAACGTTAAGCTATCAATATGAAGGTTACTGGACTGATATTGGTAATATAGATTCGTTCTTTGAAGCTAATTTAGGATTAACTGATGATTTTCCTAAATTTGATTTATACAGTAGAGAAAAACGTATTTATACACACGCCAGAATGTTACCTACAACAAAAATTTCAGGTACAATTTTAGATAAAACTGTTATTGCAGATGGTTGTATAATTAATGCAGGCAAAATTGAACATTCTGTTATTGGTGTACGTTCAAAAATTGGAGAAGAATCTACAGTAATAAATACTTATATGATGGGTAGCGATTTTTATCAACCATTAGAAGATATTTTAAATGAAAATATTGTATCAATGGGTATTGGAAATAGGTGTTTTGTTAAAAATGCAATCTTAGATAAAAATTGTTGTATAGGTGATGATGTAAGAATTAGTGGTGGTCCACATTTAGAAGATACAGAAAACGATATTTATGCTATTAGAGATGGTATTGTTGTTGTTAAAAAAGATGCTATAATACCAAACGGATTTACAATTTAATTCAAATTAGATATTAATTAATTTTTTATATGCAGAAGAATCAAAGAAGAGTTTTAATTGAAAATATTACACCTCAATTAAATAATGGAGATTTTCAAATAAAACGTGTTGTAAATGAAATTGTTACTGTTAATGCCGATATATTAGCAGATGGACATGATATTATTGCTGCAGCAGTACTTTACAAGCACGAAAACTCTAAAAAATGGAATGAAGTAAGAATGCAGCCAAGAGATAATAATTGGCAAGCTTCTTTTACGGTTGAAAAACAGGGCTTTTACTCGTACAAAATTATTGGATGGGTAGATTATGCCTTAAATTGGCAACATGGAATACATAGAAAAATTGACGATCATCAAATAGTACATTCTGAATTATTAGAAGGTATAGACTTTTTAAAAAAATGTAGTAAAAAAGGAACAGCTTCAGAAAAAAAATATTTAAAAAATTTAATAGAAATATTTGCAGATACTTCAAAATATAATGAAGCTATTCATGAAGCTATTAGTAATAAATTACAAACAATATTTTTAAAATATCCAGAAAAAAAATTAGTAAATACATCTAAAGAACTTAAGGTTTATGTAGATAGGTTAAAGGCAAGGTTTAGTACTTGGTACGAGTTTTTTCCACGTTCTGCTTCACAAAAAGATAATGTGCACGGTACATTTAAAGATTGTGAAAAGTTATTACCTAAAGTGTTAGAAATGGGGTTTGATACCTTGTATTTTCCACCTATCCATCCAATAGGAGAAGTAAATAGAAAAGGAAAAAACAATACAACTGAAGCCTTTGAAGGAGATGTAGGTTCTTGTTGGGGAATTGGTTCTAAAGATGGTGGACATAAAAGTATTAATCCGCAGTTAGGTACCTTAAAAGATTTTAAAGCTCTTGTTAAAAAAGCCTCGAGTTTAGGAATAGAAATAGCCATGGATTATGCGCTACAAGCTGCTCCAGATCATCCTTGGGTTAAAGAACACCCATCTTGGTTTAAATGGAGACCAGACGGAACGGTTCAATATGCTGAAAACCCTCCAAAAAAATACCAAGATATTTTACCAATTTATTGGGAAAGTGAAGATTTTAAAAGTCTGTGGAATGAGTGTTTAGACACCTTATTTTATTGGATTGATTGTGGAATTAGAGTCTTTAGAGTAGACAATCCGCATACAAAACCTTTTTATTTTTGGAATTGGATTATTTCAGAAGTAAAATCTAAATATCCAGATGTTTTATTTTTAGCTGAAGCGTTTACAGCCCCAAAAATAATGCAACAGCTAGGTAAAGTAGGCTATACACAATCGTACACATATTTTACTTGGAGAAATAATAAACACGAATTAACTGAATATGTTGAAGAATTAACTAAAACAGATCAAAAAGAGTATATGAGACCTAATTTTTGGCCAAATACGCCAGATATTAATCCGTTTCATTTACAAGGTGCAAACGAATCTAAATACATACAACGCTATGTTTTAGCAGCAACATTGAGTTCCAATATTGGAATTTACGGACCTGTTTTTGAACAAATGATAGATGAAGCTATTATTGGTAAAGAAGAATATTTAAATTCAGAAAAGTTTCAAATTTGTAATTACGATTGGTTTAAACAAAATAAACTAACGTCAATAATTTCAAAGGTTAATAAAATTCGTAAGAATAACACAGCATTACAACAAACTAATAATATAAAGTTTTGTACAATAAATAACGATAATTTAATTGCATTTTATAAATGGGATGACGCTAAAGAAAATGAATTATTTATTATTATAAGTTTAGATGAATACAATACCCAACAGGGTATGATGCGAGTACCATTGCATGAACTTGGAATTGGACCTGGACATCATTTAAGAGTTACTGATTTAATTACAGAAATAACATACGATTGGTATGATGAGTGGAATTTTATAAAATTGCAAACACCAATACCATTTCATATATTTAAAATAACAAAATAAGTAGTAACATGGGTGAAAATGCTATAGATTCTAACTTAGCTACGGTATATAACTTTGATGTAGCTTGGGAAGAACTGTTGGATAATAAAGATTTTTTAAAAGTCTTTCTATCTGATGTGCTCGAAAATTATATTGTTAAACAACGATGGTTTGGAGGTAAAGCTAGTAAAATAAAATATATAGAATTATCCGAGTATTTTAGAATTCAACAACATAACGAAGTTTATTTTGGATTAATTTTAGAAGTAGATTTTGTTGAAGCATTTTTTCATCATTATTTTATCCCAATTGCTTTTGTTTCAGATGAAAATTTTGCAAAAAAAGATAGAATTCTTCCTATAAGTATTAAAAATCAAGAAGGATTTATCATTGACGCTGTAAATTTAGAAGCTTTTAGAAAATTAGTTTTTGAACGCATTTCGAATGCTGAATTAATTGATAAAACAAAGGTACAATACCATAAAAGTGAAATATTTACCAATATAGAATATAAATCATCAAAATTAATGGGGTTGGAACAAAGCAATACTTCATTAATTTTTAATGATAAATATGTTTTAAAATTTTTTAGAAGAATTTTTGCTAATAAAAACCCAGATTATGAAATGAATAGGTTTTTAACAGACAAAAAAGATTTTAAAAACACACCAAGATACTTGGGAAGTATTAATCTAATTGATCAAGATGAAGAAGTTGTAACTATTGCAGTTATGCAAGAATTAATTGCAAATGAAGGTGATGCTTGGGATGTTTTTTTAAATATTATAGATACTGTTTTTGAAACCTTAGACGCTAAAAATATTGATGTTAATAATTTACCAGAACCTGAACTCTATAAAAGTTTGAAAATACATGATATTCCACATAGAATTATAGATTGGGTTGGATTAAGCATATTTTTAAAAATTAAAGTTTTAGCCAAAAGAACAGCTGAAATGCATATAAACTTAGGTTCTGAGTTTGAAGATACAGCTTTTACACCTACGCATTTTAATGGAGATTATTCTGTTTGGTTAAAAAATAGAATGATTTATCAGTTTCAAAACAGATTAAATACTATTGAAAATAATTTACATAAATTAGATGAATATAGTATAGAATTGGCTAAAGATTTATTAAGTAAAAAAAGTTTAATACGAAGTAAATTTTTAAAATTTGATTGGACTAAATTAAAAGGAGAACGCATTAGAGTACATGGCGATTATCATTTAGGTCAAATTTTAGTACAAAATGATGATTTCTATATTTTAGATTTTGAAGGTGAGCCAGAAAGCACCATTAGAGATAGGCAAGTAAAGCAACCACCAATGAAGGATGTTGCAGGTCTTTTTCGCTCTTTTCATTACGCTATTTATGCAACAATTTTTAATAATAAAGAAAAATATAAGCAGCCTCAAGCCCAATTATTTGAAGCAGCAGAATTATTATACGGATATTTTACAGGAGTGTTTTTAGGCACTTATATAAACACAGTAGAACAAGCTAATTTAAATATTGGCTATAGTCAAGAGCGTAATTTTATGCTAGAATATTGTTTATTAGAAAAAGCAATATACGAATTAGGTTACGAATTAAATTCACGCCCAACTTGGGCTGTAATTCCATTAAAAGGAATTTCAAATCTTATTAACAATTAATTTATGACAAACGTACAACCATATAGTTTATTTACCGATTTTGATATAAACCTTTTTAAAGCTGGAAAGCATTATCGTTTATACGAAAAATTTGGGTCTCATATCACCACAGTAAATGGAGTAGAAGGTGTTTACTTTTCAGTTTGGGCACCAACAGCAAATCAAGTTTCCGTTATTGGAGATTTTAATGGGTGGAAAGATGGCGAACATCGTTTAAATGTGCGCTGGGATTCTTCTGGAATCTGGGAAGGTTTTATACCTCTTGTAGAAAAAGGAATGAATTATAAATACAAAATTCATTCAAATAATAACGGTTATATATCCGAAAAAGCAGATCCGTATGCTAGACGTTGTGAGCATCCACCAAAAACAGCTTCTGTTGTTTGGGATGATAATTACAAATGGAAAGATAAAAAATGGTTGAAAACCAGAAAAGATCATAATGCAATAGATGCTCCATATTCTGTATATGAAGTGCATTTAGGTTCTTGGAAACGACATGCAACTGAAGATCGATTTTTGTCTTATTTTGAATTGGCAGATGATTTGGTATCCTATGTAAAAGAAATGAATTTTACACATGTAGAATTTATGCCAATCATGGAATATCCTTACGATCCGTCTTGGGGATATCAAATAACAGGTTATTTTGCACCAACTTCTCGTTTTGGATATCCAGACGAATTTAAATATTTAGTAGATAAATTACACGAAAATGGTATTGGAATAATATTAGATTGGGTGCCTTCACATTTTCCCGAAGACGCACACGGTTTAGGTTATTTTGATGGTTCAGAATTATATGAACATCCAGACAAGCGTAAAGGATACCACCAAGACTGGAAAAGTTTAATATTTAATTATGAACGTAATGAAGTGCGCTCGTTTTTAATAAGTAATGCAATATTTTGGTTAGAACAATATCATGTAGATGGTTTAAGAGTAGATGCGGTAGCTTCTATGTTATTTCTAGATTATTCTCGTGAAGATGGAGAATGGGAACCTAATATATACGGAGGAAATGAAAATTTGGCCGTAATTTCTTTTTTAAAGGAATTAAACGAAGAAGTTTATAAATCGTTTCCAGACGTACAAACAATTGCCGAAGAATCTACTGCATTTCCAATGGTTTCTAAACCAACAAATATGGGTGGTTTAGGTTTTGGTATGAAGTGGATGATGGGGTGGATGCACGATACGTTAGAGTATTTTAGCAAAGATCCTGTGTATAGAAAATACCATCAAAATGAAATCACTTTTAGCTTAGCTTATGCATTTACCGAGAATTTTATGTTACCTCTTTCACATGATGAAGTAGTATATGGTAAAAAATCTATTTTAGGTAGAATGCCTGGTGATGAATGGCAACGTTTTGCTAACCTTAGATTAATGTATGGCTATATGTTTACACACCCAGGAACCAAGTTATTGTTTATGGGAGGTGAATTTGGTCAACAAAATGAATGGAATTTTCAAGAGAGCTTAGATTGGCACATGTCAGAATATAAATCTCATAAAGATTTGCAAAACTTTTATAAGGAATTAAACACTTTGTATAGATCTAGGCCAGCTTTATTTGAAAAAGGATTTAGTCAAGAAGGTTTTGAATGGATAAGTTTAGATGATTCAGAAAACTCTGTAATTTCATATATTAGAAAAGGAAATAAAGAAGAAGAAAATCTAATTGTTGTTTGTAATTTTACACCAAATGTAATTGAAAAATATAGAATTGGACTTCCTTCAAAAATGAAAATAAAAGAAATTTTTAATAGTGATTATGAAAAGTTTGGAGGTAGTGGAATTAAAAATGCTAGAATGCTAACAAGCAAAGCTGTTTCGTGGAATAATAAACCATATTCTGCTGAAATTAAGTTATCTCCGTTAGGAATCGCTATTTTTGAGATAAAATAGTATAATTTTAAAAAATAACATAAATTTCACCATTAATTTTAAATATATTTAATATTAATGGTGTTTTTTTAGCAATTTATTTAGTTTTTAATATGATAAAAATTAGTAGGTTTGCACAATTAAAAAAATGAATGTAAAATATGATTTTAAGTACCGAATTAGAATATAAAGGGAATTTGTACCCTTCAAAAATAATTTTTTATAAAAAGCATGTAAATATTCTTTATTTTAAAAGTGAAAATAATGTAGTATTACAACTTACTGTTGAAAGAGATAGTGTTTTACGCTTTAGATATAGTACAACGGGTTTATTTGAAAATGATTTTTCTTACGGAATTACAATGTATGCAAGTAAAGGGTATAATCATTTAGAAATTACTGAAGATGATAAAAAATATATAATTACTACATCAAAATTAATTTGTCATATTTCTAAAGAAGATATGAGAAAATCTATATTTGATGCTAAAGATAATTCGTTAATTTTAGAAGATGAAATTGGTTTTCATTGGGAAGAAAGTTATCACTTTGGTGGAGATATAGTTAAAATGTCTTTAGCAGCACAGCAAGGTGAAAATTACTATGGCTTAGGAGATAAACCTGTAGAAAATAACTTAAAAGGGAAACGTTTTCAAAATTGGGTAACAGATTCTTATGCCTATGTTAGAGGAACAGACCCAATATATAAAGCAATACCTTTTTATACAGCATTACACAAAAATAAATCTTACGGAATATTTTTTGACAATACTTTTAAAACTCATTTTGATTTTTGTAGTGAAAAACGAAATGTGACTAGTTTTTGGGCAGATGGAGGTGAAATGAATTATTATTTTATTTATGGTCCAGAAATGAAAGATGTTGTTTCTAATTATACAGATTTAACAGGAAGACCACAACATATGCCACCTTTATGGGCTTTAGGATTTCACCAATGTAAGTGGAGTTATTACCCAGAAAGTAAAGTTAAAGAACTTGCCTCAAAATTTAGAGAATTACAAATACCTTGCGATGCTTTGTATTTAGATATTGACTATATGGAAGGTTTTAGATGTTTTACTTGGAACAAAGAGTATTTTCCAGAACCAAAAAGAATGGTGAAAGAATTGGCTGATGATGGTTTTAAAACTATTGCAATTATAGATCCAGGAATTAAAATTGACCCAGAATACAGCGTTTTTAAAGAAGGCTTAGAAAATGATTATTTCTGTAAACGTGCCGACGGACCTTATATGAAAGGAAAAGTTTGGCCTGGAGAATGTTATTTTCCAGATTACACAAACCCTAAAGTACGTGAATGGTGGTCTGAATTGTTTAAAGAATTAATTGAAGATATTGGTGTAAATGGTGTTTGGAATGATATGAACGAGCCTGCTGTTATGGACGTTCCGGGAAAATCTTTTCCAGATGATGTACGTCACGATTATGATGATAATCAGTGTAGTCATAGAAAAGCACACAATGTTTACGGTATGCAAATGGCACGTGCAACTTACCACGGTTTAAAGAAATTTAGCTATCCAAAACGTCCGTTTGTTATTACTAGAGCTGCCTATTCTGGAACACAACGTTATACATCTACTTGGACAGGAGATAATGTAGCAACATGGGATCATTTATCAATTGCAAATCAACAAGCACAACGTTTATGTATGTCTGGTTTTTCTTTTGCTGGGTCAGACATTGGTGGTTTTGCTGAACAACCAACAGGAGAATTATTTGCACGTTGGATTCAATTAGGTGTTTTTCACCCATTTTGTAGAGTACATTCTTCTGGAGATCACGGAGATCAAGAACCTTGGGTATTTGGAACCACAATAACAGATATTGTTAGAAAATTTATTGAAATTAGATATCAATTATTACCTTATTTATATTCTTCTTTTTGGAAATATACAAATGAAGGAATTCCAATTTTAAAATCGTTGGTATTATTCGATCAAAAAGATCCGCATACACATTATAGAAATGATGAATTTATTTTTGGAGAAAAAATATTAATTTGTCCAATTTTAGAAGCAAATTCTAAAGGAAGACGTATGTATATTCCTAGAGGAAAATGGTATAATTTCTGGGACAATACAATTGTATCTGGAGGTGAAGAAAAATGGGTTGATGCAGATATTGATAGTATGCCAATTTTTGTTAAAGAAGGCGCAATTATACCTAAATATCCTGTACAACAATATGTTGGGGAAAAATCAATAGATCAATTAGTGTTAGATTTATATTATAAAGAAGGTAAAGAAACTTCTGAAGTTTATGAAGATGCACACGATGGTTATGATTATAAAAAAGGAAGATATAGTTTAAGAAACTTTACACAAGTTGGTAAAGAAGATTCATTAACAATTCAACAATTTAAGTCAGGGAAATATATTTCACCATATAATACTTTTAAAATAAATATTCACGGGTTACCATTTAAAATACAAAAAATTGAAATTGATAATGAAGAAATTGATATTTCTAACATTAATGGTAATGTTACATTTGAAGTTACTAAAGAATTTAGAGAAATATACATTACAAGTGAATAATATCAATTTAAAATTATAATATATCCTTATTTTAAAATATTAAATTTAGATATTTATACTAAAGAATTAAAGAGACTGTTTAAAAAGCAGTCTTTTTTATATCAATTATGTATATTTGATTCATAATTAAAATCACTATTAAAAATTAAAAAGAATGAAACTTTTAGATAATAAAACAGCTTTAATAACTGGAGCAACTAGGGGAATAGGAAAAGGTATTGCTCAAGTTTTTGCTAAGCAAGGAGCAAATGTAGCTTTTACATACAGTTCTTCTGTAGATGCAGCTATTGCTTTAGAAAAAGAGTTAGAAACTTATGGAGTAAAAGCGAAAGGTTACCAATCTAATGCTGCTAATTTTGATGCAGCACAAGAATTGGCTGCAGAAGTTTTAAAAGAATTTGGAACTATTGATATTTTGATAAATAACGCTGGAATTACAAAAGATAACTTGTTAATGCGTATTACTGAAGATGATTTTGATAAAGTTATTGAAGTTAATTTAAAATCTGTTTTTAATTTAACAAAAGCTGTAATTAGACCTATGATGAAGCAACGTTCAGGTTCTATTATTAATATGAGTTCTGTTGTTGGATTAAAAGGTAATGCCGGTCAAACTAATTATGCCGCTTCTAAAGCTGGTATTGTAGGGTTTTCAAAATCTGTGGCCTTAGAATTAGGTTCTAGAAATATTAGAAGTAATGTAATTGCTCCTGGTTTTATAGAAACTGAAATGACAGCTAGTTTACCAGAAGATACAGTTAAAGAATGGAGAAATTCAATTCCATTAAAACGTGGTGGTACTCCAGAGGATATAGCTAATGCCTGTGTGTTTTTAGCTTCAGATATGAGCGCCTATATAACCGGACAAACATTAAGTGTTGATGGAGGAATGTTAACCTAATTAAAATCTGAAAATTGAAGCTTATACTAAAAATGCAAGATAATTAATGGAAACAGTAACTATATTACTTATTATTTTAGCTGTTTTAGCTGCTTTATTTTTAGCATTCTTTCAATATATATTTAAAAATAAAGAGAAAAGCCAATTGAATTATTGGCTTTCTTTTTTGCGTTTTTTAAGCGTTTTTACACTATTATTATTAATTATTAATCCTACATTTAATAAGAATAATATCACAATAGAAAAACCGAATTTAGTTGTTACAATAGATAATTCAGCTTCAATAAAATATAACTTACAAGTTGAAAATGTAGAGAATTTGGTTCAAAAATTAAAAAACAATGCTGAACTAAATGCTAAATATACTATTGATTACTATACTTTTGGAACAAATTTAAACACATTAGACTCTTTAAGTTTTAATGAAACTAATACAAATATATCAAAACCATTTTTAGAGTTTTCTAACTTATATAAAACAAAAATTAATCCTGTTGTATTAATTACTGATGGAAATCAAACAGTAGGTAATGCTACTGAATTTATAAATTATAAAAGCCCTGTATTTTCTTATATAGTAGGAGATACAACTATTTTTGAAGACATATCAATTAGTAGGTTAAATATTAATAAGTATACCTACATAAATAATAAATTACCCGTAGAATTATTTGTTAATTATACAGGAGATAAAACCATATCAAAAAAACTAACTGTTTTTGATAAAGATACCAAAGTGTATTCCAAAATTTTAAATTTTTCTTCAACAGAAAATGTTCAAGAAATTTCTTTTTATTTAACTACTACAACTGTTGGAACACACTATTATACTGCAACCATTGAAGCTTTAGAAAATGAGCAAAACACCTTAAATAATACTAAAAATTTTAGTATTAATGTTATAGAAGAAGTTGCCGAAATTTTAGTTTTAACTTCTGTAACGCATCCAGATTTAGGAATGTTTAAAAAATCTATAGAAAGTAATAAACAACGTTCTGTAACTATAAAAAACATCAATGATTTTAACGGTGATTTATCTAATTATCAGTTGGTTATATTGTATCAACCAAATAATCTATTTAAATCAGTGTTTTCTGATATTTTAACTAAAAAAACAAACTATTTAGTAGTTTCTGGACTTGCTACAGATTGGAATTTTTTAAACAACAATCAAAACGATTTTAAAAAAAATGTACTTTCACAGTCTGAAGAATACCACCCACAATTTAATTTAAATTATGCGAGTTTTATAAGTTCAGATATAGGTTTTTCACGCTTTGCACCTTTAGAAGATTATTTCGGTGAAATTACTTTTTCAAATCCAACAAATACATTGTTATTTCAAAAAATAGGTGCTATTGAAACCGAACAACCTTTATTTGCAACCTTTCAGAAAAACAATCAAAAAGGAGCTGTTTTATTTGGTGAAAATAGTTGGAGATGGAGAATGGATAGTTTTGCTTCAACTAAAACTTTTGAGATATTTGATGGTTTTATATCGAATCTAGTGCAATATTTATCTTCAGACTTAAAAAATAACAAACTAAATGTTAAAGTAAATCCATTGTACTATGCTAATGAAACAATTAGAATTTCAGCAAGTTATTTAGATGATAATTATAATTTTGATGCTAGGGCTAAACTTTGGATCTCTATTACAAATAAAGAGAAAAATTTCAGCAAAAAGGTTCCTTTTTCGGTATTTAACAACCAGTTTAATATAGAATTGACAAATATACCTTCTGGAGAATATGAGTATTCAGTTACGGTTGAAAATCAGAAACATACAGCATCTGGAAGTTTTAAAATAGTACCTTTTGAAATAGAACAACAATTTACAAATTCTAATTATAAACAGTTAGAAATGCTGTCAAACAATACAGATGGAACATTATATTTTACAGATAATTCTGAAAAAATTATAGCAGATTTAAAAGTAGATGAACGTTTTAAAAGTATTCAAAAAAATAAGTTAACCAAAACTCCTTTAATTAACTTTAAGTGGCTGTTAGCCTTAATTTTACTGTCACTTACTATAGAGTGGTTTTTACGCAAATATTTTGGAAAAATTTAGATTATAGATTTTATTGATATAGCTATAATAAATATCTTATAAAAGAAAATTTAATTATGCATATCTTTTATTAAATTTATAATTGTAAATTATGACTAGAATTTTAGCAATCATATTATCTTTTACCATTTTACTTCAAAGCTTTAGCTTTGATTTAGATGACATCAATAAGATTCCTGCGCTAGTTGATCATATTTCTTGTCATTTAAAAAGTGGAGATAGTTTTTCCGAATTTATTGCAATGCATTATGGAGGAGAGGTTACTAATCACGAACAAGACCATAAAGAGCATAAAGAATTACCTTTTAAACACCATCATTCAGATACACATTTTCAATTAATTTATTTAATTTGTAATAATAATTATGCTATAGAAAATGGTATATTGATAAATACTTCTGAAAACTTTACTTATAAAGAACCATATACTAGCCTTTTAGTAACTACAATCTTTCAACCACCAAAAATAGCATAATCAATTTCGTTTTGTAAATAAAATAGGTAATTAAAATTTTAATTGCCTCACTTATAAATTACTAACTAATTAATTATGTTACAAAAAATTATTAAATTAAGTATAGATAATAAACTTATCATACTTTTAATAACTGCTGCAATAGCGGGTTTTGGGATATTTTCTCTTACTCAAATACCTATTGGTGCTGTACCAGATATTACAAATAATCAAGTACAAGTTATTACAACTTCAACAAATTTATCAACCCAAGATGTAGAACAATTTATAACGTATCCTGTAGAATTAGAAATGGCAAATTTACCTGGTGTTCAGGAGATTCGTTCTGTTTCAAAATTTGGATTATCTGTTGTTACCATTGTTTTTGATGATGCTTTGGGAACTTATTTGCCACGTCAATTAATCGCTGAGAAAATTAAATCAGCTTCAGAAAAAATTCCAGAAGGATTTGGAACTCCAGAAATGGGCCCAATTACCACAGGTTTAGGTGAAATTTATCAATATATTTTAGATACCAAACCCGGATTTAAAGATAAATACTCTGCAATGGAATTACGAACTATTCAAGATTGGGTGGTTAAACGTCAATTATCCGGTATTCCAGGTGTTGTAGAAGTAAATACTTGGGGAGGGTTTCTAAAGCAATATGAAGTTGCTCTAAATCCAGAGAAATTAAAATCTTTAAACATAACACATACTCAGGTGTTAGATGCTTTAGAAAAAAATAACAGTATTGCAGGTGGTGGTTATATTGAAAAAACTAACAAAAGTTATTTTGTACGTGGAGAAGGAATGATAACATCATTAGACGATATTAATAATATTGTTATAAAAAATGTAGATGGTGTTCCTATTCTTATAAATAATATAGCTGAAGTTAAATTTGGCTCGGCAAATAGATTTGGAGCAATTACCGGAAACGGAGAAGGTGAAAAGGTATTAGGACAAGTAATGATGCTAAAAGACGGCGATTCTAATAAGGTAATAAATGCAGTAAAAGAACGTGTTGAAGAAATTCAAAATACTTTACCCGAGGGTGTTTTTATTAATGGTTTTTTAGAACGGAGTGAATTAATTGGTAAAACAACTTTTACGATAGCTGAAAATTTAATTATTGGAATTATTATTGTAATTTTTGTAGTTATTTTATTATTAGGAAGCATGCGTTCTGGGTTAGTAGTTGCTTCGGTTATTCCATTATCGTTGCTTTTTACACTATCCTTGATGTATATTTTTGGTGTAGATGCTAATTTAATGAGTCTTGGGGCTATAGATTTTGGTATTATAATAGATGGAGCCGTAATTATTGTAGAATTTATTGCTTTTAAAATAACAAGTGACAGAAAGGAATTAATGCTACTTTCCAAAAGTGAACGGCAAGATAGTATTGATGAGATTACTTATAAAAGTAGTTCTAAAATGATGACTTCTGCTGTTTTTGGTCAGCTAATAATTTTAATTGTATTTATTCCAATTTTAACATTAAGTGGCGTAGAAGGTAAAATGTTTAAACCAATGGCAATGGCATTTAGCTTTGCTTTAATAGGTGCTATGTTTTTATGTTTTACTTATGTACCAGTGATTTCATCGATCTTTATTAAGCCAGAAAAAATTACAAAAAACAATATTTCTAAACGTTTAATGTCATTTTTTTATAAAATGTACGAACCCGTAATAACTTGGTCATTATTTCATAAAAAAACTGTAATTACTTTATCAGTAGTGTTACTTGTATTTACAGGAGTGCTTTTTAGTAAAATGGGAGGTGAGTTTATACCAACTTTAGACGAAGGAGATTTTGTTATTCAACCGGTTTTACAAACAGGAACGTCACTTACTAAAACTACTGAAATAACTACACAAATTGAACAGATTTTATTAGATAATTTTCCAGAAGTTGCTCAAGTTGTTTCACGTATTGGAGCAGCCGAAGTACCTACCGATCCAATGTCTATGGAAGAAAGTGATGTAATTATTAAATTAAAACCTAAAGGCGAGTGGGTGTCAGCTGATTCAAAAGATGAGTTAGCTGATAAATTTAAAGAGAAACTTTCTATAATACCGGGTGTTGATTTTGAATTTACACAACCTATTGAAATGCGTTTTAACGAATTGATTACAGGTGTTAGAACCGATGTTGCTGTTAAAATATTTGGTGAAGATTTAAGTATTTTGGCAACTAAAGCAGATGAGATTAAAAGCAAAATTGCAAATGTTGAAGGTGCATCAGATATTATTGTTGAAAAAATTGATGGATTACCTCAAATGACAGTTACATATAACAGAAGTAAAGT
Source organism: Lutibacter sp. A64 (assembly GCF_022429565.1). NCBI lineage: Bacteria > Pseudomonadati > Bacteroidota > Flavobacteriia > Flavobacteriales > Flavobacteriaceae > Lutibacter > Lutibacter sp. A64. Next base: position 1,043,814 of record NZ_CP092487.1, on the reverse strand, counting down.
TGCACGTTACGGTTTAAATATTCAGGATTTAAATCAAGTTGTTTCAATGGCATTTGCAGGAAATACGGTAGGAAATGTTTTTGAAGGTGAACGAAGATTTGACTTGGTAGTTCGTTTACAAGCTGAAAATAGAAACAATATTGAAGATCTTAAAAATTTATATGTTGATACCCCTGCTGGAAATAAAATTCCACTAAACGAAGTTGCAACAATAAAATATACAAAAGGACCTGCAAAAATTTCGAGAGATGATACTAAAAGACGCATTGTAATTGGAGTTAATGTTAGAAATAGAGATATGGAATCTGTAGTTCAAGAGATTAAAGCTATTATTGACACGCAAGTAAAATTACCAGTTGGTTATTCTGTTTCTTATGGCGGACAATTCGAAAATTTAAACAGTGCGAAAGCACGTTTAAAAATTGCAGTTCCAATTGCATTATTATTAATATTTATTTTACTTCATTTTGCGTTTAATTCTATAAAAGAGGCATTAATGATATTCTCAGCAATTCCTTTATCTGCCGTTGGTGGAGTGTTATTTTTATGGATTAGAGGCTTACCATTTAGCATTTCTGCGGGTGTTGGTTTTATAGCATTATTTGGAATTGCAGTGTTAAATGGTATTGTGCTTATAGAACATTTAAAATCGTTAAAAGAACAAGGTTTTAATGATGTTAACAAACGTATTTTAAAGGGAACTAAAGAACGTTTGCGACCAGTAATATTAACTGCAGCTGCGGCTGCTCTTGGTTTTTTACCAATGGCAATTTCAACTAATGCTGGAGCAGAAGTTCAACGTCCGTTAGCAACAGTTGTAATTGGTGGTTTAATTACAGCAACCATTTTAACAATGATTGTTTTACCAATTTTATATTCAATTTTTGATACTAAAAAATTTAAAATGAAAAGTACTAATAAAAGTTTAACAATATTAATTTTATTGTTTTTAACAGTTTCATTTTTTGGGTATTCTCAAGAGAAAACAATTGAATTAGAAGATGCTATTTCAATTGCAGTAGAAAATAATAAAGAGTTAACTATTAAATATTTAGAGCTAGATAAAAGTAAAAAAATAGAGAATATTGCTTTTAATATTGCCAAAACTAGTTTTTATTATACAAAAGATAGAACTAATTTAGGAATTGATGGAAAACCATTTGAAACCTACGGAATAGATCAAACTATTGAGTTTCCAACAGTATATTTTGCAAGAAAAAAAGCAAATGTGATTACTTCAAGTTTGGTAAGTTTAAATTATGAAATGGCTAAAGATAATTTAATTAAAGAGGTTACAAAAGCATATTATAAAATAGTGTATTTAAATAATAAGCAAACGTATTTAAAATATGTAGATAGTTTGTATGCCGATTTTTCTAAAGCTGCAAAACGAAAATTTGAACTTGGCGAATCTAATTATTTAGAAATGATAACAGCACAGTCTAAATACAAACAATATGCTGCGTTATTAAGTCAAGTTAAAAATGACATTTCCATTAGTAAAACCCTTTTTAATGGATTACTTCAAAGTGAAGAAAATTATAAAATTAATAAAGCAGTGTTGAATGAAATTAAAGTAATTCAGCCTGATTTACAGCAACATTTATTAAATGAATATACTTTTCAAAACAGTAAATTATCTAAAGTTAAAAAAAGAATTTCAACACAAGAACTATTACCAGATTTGCAGTTTAACTATTTTAATAGTAAAGATTTAAAGGCAAATGTTTCGGTAAATAGTTTTCAGGTTGGCATTGCTATTCCGCTATTTTTATTTGAAAAATCATCTAAAATAGCTGCTTCAAAAATTGAAGAAGATATTGCAAATGAACAAGCTTTTGATTTAAAATTCAAACTAAATTCTAAGTATAAAATGTTATTAGAAGAACTTCAAAAAAGCAATTCTCAATTAAACTATTTTAAAGAAAGTGGTAATAAAGTTGCAAAAGAAATTTTGAAAACAGCAACTTTAAGTTATAAAAATGGTGAAATAGATTTTTTTCAATACATACAAAGCATTGAAACATCTAATCAAATTAGCTTAGATTATTTATTCAATTTACATACTTACAATAAAATTGCTTTAGAAATAAATTACTTAAACTTATAAAAAATAAAAAGAGCATGCTAAAGAGTTTATTATTGAACAGAATGACAAATAGCGAACAGCATGTGACCTTTAATAAAAAATAAAATATACACATGAAAATATTTAATATATATAAATTAGTATTGGTTTTAACATTACTAATAAGTGCGTGTTCTACTTCAAAAAAAGAAGAACAAATAATAGAATCTAAAGAAGATACTGCTCAAGTAACTGTTACACAAGCTCAATTTTCTAATTCTAAAATGGAATTGGGAAGTATTACTTTACAACCTTTTTCTGAAGGAGTTGTTACTAATGGTTTTATAGATGTTCCACCTTCTGGAAAAGCAAAGGTAAGTGCAATTATGGAGGGTTTTATTAAAACATTACCTCTTTTAATTGGAGATAAAGTAAAAAAAGGTCAATTAGTATTAACGCTTCAAAATCCAGATTTTATTGAAATTCAACAAAATTATTTAGAAATTTTTGAGCAGTTAAAGTATTTGAAAAACGAGTATGTGCGTCAGAAAACATTGTTTGAAGAGAAAATTACTTCACAAAAAAATTATCTAAAAGCCGAAAGTGATTATAAAAGTTCCGTTGCACATTTTAATTCTTTAGAACAAAAATTAAGATTGATGAATATTAATACTGAAAATGTAAAAGCAGGTAAATTTACATCGGTAATTTCAATGTATGCGCCAATTTCAGGAAGTATTTCTCAGTTAAATTCTGGTGTTGGAATGTTTATGAATGCATCAGATGTTATTCTAGAAATTGTAAATACTGAACATAAGCATTTAGAATTAATTGTTTTTGAAAAAGATGTTTTAAAAGTTAAAGAAGGTCAAAATATATTATTTAAAACACCAGAAAATTCTGAAAAAGCATATAAAGCTAAAGTTCATTTAATAGGGAAATCTATAGATGAAACAAAACGAACAGTTAAAGTGCATGGACATTTAGAAGATGAATCAGAGCAATTTTTAGTTGGTATGTTTGTGGAAGCAGAAATTATTACACATTTATTAAAAAAAAATGCATTGCCAGTAACTGCTTTATTAGAGGAAGGTGAACATTATTTTATACTTGTTCTAAATTCAAAAGATAACGATGTTTATAATTTTGAAAAGCTTCCTGTAAAGATTGGTTCTAAAAATGAAGATTGGGTTGAAATAATTGACTCTAATGACATTTTAGATAATAGGCAAATTTTAATAAAAGGAGCTTTTATTCCTTTAGATGAAGCTTAGATAATAGATAGATGTTAAATAAAACTTAAATCAGAATTTATATAAATTCTGTTTTGTATTTTTGTAATTAAACTTAAAAATGACTAAACATGAGTAACGGACAATTGCAATTACCAAAAACCTTAATGCCCTTGATTTTTATTGGGATTATAGTAATTATATTTTTATCTAAATCAACTGTAACCTTAGATTCTGGTGAAGCAGGAGTTTTATGGAAACGTTTTGATGGAGGGGTAGTAACAGATCAGCCTCCATTGGGTGAAGGATTTCATTTAGTAGCTCCTTGGAACGAAGTTTATGTTTACGAAGTACGTCAACAAGAACTTTCAGAAAAAATGAAAGTACTTTCATCTAACGGTTTAGATATTTTATTAGAAACATCTACGTGGTATTTACCAAAAGCAACTGAATTAGGAAAATTACATCAACAAATTGGAGAAAACTATTTAGAACGTATTATTAAACCAGCTTTACGTTCAGCAGCTAGAAGTGTAGTTGGACGTTATACTCCAGAACAATTATATTCAAGTAAAAGAGACGTAATTCAGAATGAAATTTTTGAAGAAACTAAAATAATTTTAAAAGATCAACATATTCAATTAAATGAAGTTTTAGTACGTGATGTTACTTTACCACCTACAATTAAAGATGCGATTGAACGTAAATTAAAACAAGAACAAGAATCTTTAGAATATGAATTTAGATTAGTAACTGCAGAAAAAGAAGCTGAAAAAGTAAGAATTGAAGCTCAAGGTAAAGCAGATGCAAACCGTATTTTAAGTGCATCTTTAAATGATCAAATTTTACGAGACAAAGGTATTGAAGCAACAATGCAATTATCTAACTCTCCAAATAGCAAAGTAATTGTTATTGGAAGTGGAAAAGATGGAATGCCTATTATTTTAGGAAATCAATAATGCGCAAGCTTAAAAGAGGCTTTTAAACACATTGTTTTACTTCTAATTAAATGCTAAGTATTTTAGCAGAAGTATGTGAAAATAATTTAAATATTATTTACAACAGCAATAATGCTTAAAAGCCTCTTTTTAAATTAAAATGTAAGGTTTTAATATAAATTACAACAAATTATAAAACCTTAATCAAAATAATAAATAGCAACTTATGAAATTCAAATTAAACAAAAAGTCTATTTCAAATATAATATTTATTTTAGCAATTGCACTTATATTATATCCTCCTTCTCGTGAATGGTTTATGAGACAAGTTGCTTTTTCACCTTCAATAGACACTGAAACTACTGAGAAAATAGACACCTACAATTGGCAATTAAATGGCTTAAATACAACAAGTATAAACTTTAAAGAACTTGAAGATAAAGTAGTTTTTGTTAACTTTTGGGCAACTTGGTGTCCACCTTGTAGAGCAGAAATGCCTATGATACAAGAGTTGTATAACGATTATAAAGATAAAGTAGCCTTTGTATTTGTTACCAATGAAAATTGGGAAACAGTAGAGGAATTTTACTTGAAAAATGAGTACAATCTTCCTAGTTATAATTCAGTAAATGCACCACCTTCAAAATTTACAGAAACCAATAGTATTCCTGCTACTTATTTAATAGATAAAGAAGGAAAAATTTTAATTTCTAAAACGGGAGCTGCAGATTGGAATAGCACTAAGGTTAGAAATCTACTAGACCAATTAATTTTAAAATAAAAGGTTTTTAGTGTAGCGTTTTGCTTTTAATGTACGTATTGAGGTTGTAACAAATTAATACTTTTTGTTATAATAATTTATAAACATTAAAAGATTTAAAAATGAAAAAAACTTTATTATTAATTGTAATTTTATTTTCGACTATTTCGTGCGATTTAGGTGATAACGAAGATTGTTATACTCCTCCACGTCAATTTAATTTTGATTTAGTTGATGCAACAACATTAGAAAATTTATTTTTGGATGAGGCTTTTACAGAAGAAGCTTTAAAAATATATGATGATACTGATACAGAAGTTAATTTTGAATTAGTTTTTTACAATGAAAAATATATTTTATCATTATATCAAATAGGTTGGGAGCTAGAGCCTAAAACCTATACAATAGAATTAAGTCCTGAAATTTCTGTCGTTTTTAAATTAGATATGGATCAAGTAACTTCAGATTCTTGTACATATTTTGAAGTTGCAACTTTTGAAGTTGAAGATTATGAATATGAAGAAGATGATACTACAGGAATTATTCAGGTAAAAATAGACCTAAACTAATATGAAAAATAAGATTCACTTTTATTTATATCTAACAATTGTTTCTTTTGTTTTATATTCATGCAGTGCTTTAGACGAAAACGATAATCTTACTTATAGCAATAATTTTGATGAGTTGTCTTTTGCATCTCCGGTATTATTAAGGATTAATTCTGAAGTATTTAACACTTTAACAACGAGTCGTTTAAGTAATATTGAAACTTCAGACTTATTTGAAATTAATAAAGCAAATAGGATTGACGATATAATAGAATTGAGTATTTCATATAGTGGTGGTTGTAAACAACATAGCTTTGAAGTAATATGGGATGGTATTGTTTATACAGACCCTCCCTGTTTTATGAATTTGTTAATCATTCACAATGCTAATAATGATAATTGTGAAGCTTTAATAACTGAAACAATCTCAATAAATTTAAAAGATTTAATAGGTGAAAATAATTATAAAGATAATTGCACCTATAATATTTTTACCGGCAATAATTCAACAAATACTGCTGATATAATTATTGAAAGTAATAACTAAAGCTTAGTTGAAATTTTAAAGTTAGTTGTGTGTAATTTAACATAGCTAAAAACGGTTTTAAATAAAATAATAAAAGATGAAAGCGTTAAAAAATATTAAAAGAATTGGCTTATTAAGTATTATTATTTTAAGTCTATCTTGTTGTAATTCTGACTCTAAAGAATCAATAGGACTTTGGGATGACAATATTAAATTATCTCAAAAAACAGTGGAATTTTCTTCAGATAAAAACTCAATTGTTATTACTACTGAAGGAGAATGGTGGTGGATTGATATGGTTACTTTAAATGATGATTCAAATTTTGATATGAATGAAATTGACACAAGCGCAAGCAATTTTATAATAGAGGAGTCTGAATTTAAAATTGAAAGAAAAAATGCAACTGAAATTCATATAGAAATGAATAAAAATGAAACAAACTCTGAAAGAATACTGTTTATTGGTTTACAAGCAGGAAATTATTTTGATAGAATAATAATTACTCAATCGGAAAATTAAAATATAAAAACACTAATAGCATCAAATAAACTTATACAACACGTTAAGTTGATTTAATTTGAAAGAAGAAGTAGCTACAAAAAATAATTTAGAAAAAATTATAGCCGAATGTAAAAAAGGTAATGTATTGCACCAAGAGATGTTATACAAGCATTTTTACGGATATGCTCTAAGTATTTGTAGGCTATATACATATTCTAATGATGATGCCGTAAGTATTTTGAATGATAGCTTTTTAAAAATTTTCTCCTCAATTAAAAAAAATGGATATAGTAGTAGTATTCCTTTTAAAAATTGGTTAAGGCGTATATTAATTAATACAGCAATTGATAGCTATCGTAAAAATTTAAAACATTATTATCATTTAGAAATAGATAATGAAGAAACTGTATATGCGGATAGTAATATAATTGAAGATTTAACAATTAAAGATATTTTAAAACTGTTAGATCAATTGCCAGAAATGCACAGAATGGTTTTTAATTTATATGAAATACAAGGGTTTAGTCATCAAGAAATTGCTAATAAACTAGAAATAGGAGAGAGTACTTCTAGAGTGTTTTTAACAAGAGCAAAAAAAAAGTTAAGAATTTTAATTAATGAAAATTTTTAAACTTAACAAACAACTAAAATATATAGGATAAAATGATTTAAATGAAAGATGATTTTGATAAAATATTAAGTGATAAAATTAGAGAGGTTTCAAATAATAATGAAATTCCTTACAATCCTGAGCATTGGAATATGTTACAGGCTAAAGTAAAGAATGAAAAAAAACGCGTATTTTTCTATTGGAAAATTGCGGCATTTCTGCTAATTTTTATTTTAGCTGGTGGAATAGGATCCTATTTATTTAATGAAGATTATACTATTAAAAACAATAAAAATCCTCAAATTATTTTAGATACTAAAAACGATTCTTTACGAATAGATTCTTTAAAAACTAACAATGCTATTTTTATTACTTCTAGTGATTTTGATAGTATAAATAACAATTCAAAAACACCTGTTGTTGATTCAATTAGTGCTCCTAAAAAATATACTTTACCATTAAAAAACAATACTAAAAAAGTAGAAAGTGCTATTGCAAAAAATACCAAAACAGCTACTCCAAATACAATTAGTATTAAAGTGGATAGTACAGAATTTTCACCTGAAAATTCATTAAATAATGATGCTTTAGCTAATTCAAATATTGAGTTAAATAATAATACTATAGTTTCGGATAGTCTTATTAATTCAGAAAATATTGCTAAAAACTATATAAATACTCAATTAAAAAAAGATACTTTAGCATTTAAAGAAGAATTGCTAGCTAAACTTGAAGAAGCTGAAGAAATTATAGAAAAAACATCAAAAAAAGCATTGAAATTTGGAGTGGAAGTGTCACCAATTTTTGATTACAATCAAGACAATGGAAGTTCTAATATTGGTTTTGTAGGTGGTATAACTGTAGAAATTCCAATTTCATCTAAATTAGATGTAAATACCGGTGTTTTTTATGCAGATCAAAAACTAAATTTAAGTCAATCTACGGCTTTATATTCAGATGTTGTTAGCGCTAAAAGCAATAGTCAGTTAATTACTGAAGAAGCGATAATAAAAGGAATAGAAATTCCTTTAAATGTAACCTATAATTTTTCTGTTGCTACAAAAGATTTGTTTGTTGCTGCAGGAGTAACTTCAACATCTTATATTAAAGAAACTATTGAATCTAATTATTTAGTAAACGGAAGGTCTAAAATAAGTACTCAAGATTATTTAGGTAATAATATTGTAAAATATGAATTAGTGCAAACAAATTCTAAAGTTACTACAGAAGCAAATTCTAGTACATTTAATTTTGCAAATTATTTAAACGTTTCATTTGGTATAAAATTACCAATTAACAAGCAGCGCCAATCAATAATTATTGCGCCTTATTTTAAATATTCGTTAAAACCACTAACATATCAACAAATAGATTTTAATAGTGGTGGAGTTCATTTAAGATATAATTTTAGCTTTTCTAATAAAAATTAATTTCGTTTAAAATCAGTGCTTTACGCAATGAAAAGTATTGATTTTTATAAAAACTAATAATTATGAGACTATTTTTGCTTTCACTTTTATTTTTATCATTTATAGCTTGTACTAAAAAAGATGATATTTCTTTAGAATATATTTTAATCGAAAAATATTGCGATAGAGTTGTTGTTGGTGGAGTTGTAGGTATTACTGATGTGTGTTTTCAAAAAGATGAAATTGTAATAGCTGAAACACTAATTATTGATTCTATAAGTGTAAGAATTGTAAAGAAAAATAACATTCTAGGTGCACAAGAATTAATAAATATACCATTGTCACATTTAAAAATTATAGATTAATTTCTTTAAAATATTTAAAATGAAAAATAGTTTATTCATATTTCTATCAATTTTAATTTTTAACTGTAATTCTAATAACGAAATATCTACTAATTCTAGATATTCTGAATTTATAAATGGAAATAGTATTACTTCAGATATAAATTTTATGCCTGAAGAAATTTATTCAATTAATGAGGTACAGGAACCACAATTAAAGTTGAAATTAATTACGGAAGAAATTTATCCGTGTATTAATTATGGCATTGCAACAACTGTATTTACAAATGCAAACGAACTAATTATAAGGTTTGACGAATTAATTATTCCTGAATTATGCTTAACTGCAATTGGATCTGCAATGTCTTATATTGATCTTACTGATAACATAACTAAAATAACCTTTATAAACGGTGACGTCATAGATTCTTATTCAATAGAAATTAATGAAGAAAAAGTAATTATTGAACCTTTTGAAACTAATTTTACAAAATTAATGTACACTAAAACGTTTAGAATTCCAGAAAATTCATTAGCCTATGTTTGTGGAACAAATACGAATAACACGGAAATTTATACAGATTTTTTAACGATATTAGAAAAAAAACCGAATTTTACAACTTTTGAATTTGAAGGAGAAGGGAGAATCCCTTACCCAGAAAGTTCTGATGGACATTGGGTGAATCATCCTTCAAAATACTTTAGATATACTAATATTGAAGAATTTTATAATTTAGAAAATATTCTTGATGATTTTTTAAAAAATGTTATTGAAGAAAACTCTGGAGTTACTATTGCTATTTATGGTTGGAATAATGTAAATTATTAATTTTATTAAAAAAATAACATAAGGTGAAGCGTTTTGCTAATTTATTTCGTATAGGTAATAGGTTAATAAATTAGATTTTCAATTTAATTACAAAATATAAAATCTTAAGAGACGAACTTTAAAGTAAATTGATAAGAATTTCTGTATTTAATCAGGTTTCAGCAGCTGTTTAAATAAACAATTAAATTATTAAACTTACTTTTTAGAAAGTCTCAAAGATTTTATAAACTATTTATCAAAGATGAAAAAAATAATAAGACTATTTATAATATTAATTTTGGTAATTTCTTGTTCTAATGATGATGAGCCAGAAGTTATTAATAGTTTTCAAGGGTATTATGAATTAATGAAAATGACTGGTGGTTTTGAAGGATCAGAAACAACTGGAGCTAAAATGGAATGGCAAGAAATTTATGTATTAAATAATACTGATAGTACGTTTGTAAAAACACGTTTCATCAACGATTCTACTTATAATGGAAATGGCACATATACTTATAAAACCATCGATAATCAGAAATATATTGAATTTTTATTTAATGAAGATATAGATTTAATTGGTAATTGCACAAATGATTTAGTAGAAGTTTTAATGGTTTTAGAAAGCGGAGATAAATTAGTTTCTACATGGAATGCTTGTGATGGTCCAGGATTAGAATACCAAAGAATAATTGAATTTTGTGGTACAGGATTAGATTAATTTATAAGCCTAAATATTTGTTAGTATTCTGCTAAAACTTCATTTAAAACTTCAATAATAATATTACAGCCTTTGTATATTTCATCTTCAGTAATAGTAAGGGGAGGCGAAATTCTAACAGCTCTTCCTTCAAATAATAACCAATAAAGTAGTAGCCCTTTTTCTAAACTTTTTAAAATTACTTTTGATGCAATTTCACTAGTTTCAACCATAACTGCAAGCATTAAGCCTTTTCCTCTAATTTCTGTAATTAAAGGATGTACTAATAATTTTCTGATTAATTTTTCTTTAGCTAAGCTTTCTTCAATTAAATTAGAATTTAAGAGTTTTTCTAATGTAGCATTTGCAGCTGCGGCAATTACTGGATGTCCTCCAAATGTAGTAATATGACCAAGTTTAGGTTGTTGTTGTAAACAGCTCATAATTTCAAAAGAAGAAATAAAAGCACCAATAGGCATTCCACCACCTAATCCTTTTCCTGTAACAACTATATGAGGGCTGGTAATGTAATTTTGAAAACCAAATAATTTTCCTGTTCTACCAATTCCTGATTGAATTTCATCTAAAATTAATAAAGCTCCAACTTCATTACATTTATCAAGTACTTTTTGTAAATAATTATTTTTAGGTTCAATAAAGCCAGCACCGCCTTGTATAGTCTCTAAAATTACACCCGCAGTATTAGTTGTAATTTTGTCTAAATCTACAGTGTTGTTAAATTCAATAAATTTAATTCCAGGAACTAATGGTCTAAATGCGCTATTTTGTTCTTCAGCACCACAAACACTCATTGAGCCTTGCGTATTTCCATGATAGCCATTTTTAGCAGCAATTATTACACTTCTTCCTGTAAAACGTTTGGCTAATTTTAAAGCACCTTCAGTAGCTTCTGTTCCAGAATTAGTTAAATAAACAGTTTCTAAATTTTTTGGTAAATTTTTAGCAAGTAAGCTACAAATAGCTACTTGTGGTTTTTGAATAAATTCACCATATACCATTACATGTGTATATTTATCAACCTGATCTTTTATAGCTTTAGATATTGCTGGGTGATTATGGCCTAGAGTATTTGCAGAAACGCCTGCAATAAAATCTAAATATTCTTTTTGGTTAGAATCGTATACATACGCTCCATTTGCATGTGATATTTGTAAGGCTAATGGATACGGGCTTGTTTGTGCTTGGTGTTTAAAAAAATTTGTTTTCAACTTTATTCTCTCTTAAGTTCGTTTTCTATAGGTGGTTTTATAACAGAATCTATAGCTTTCTGTGGTATTTCTTCAATTTCTTTTATTTTTTCAGGATTTTCATCTTCTAAAGGTTCGTCTTTTATAAAAATATCATTCTTTGTTAGAGGTCTTTCATCTTCTCTCCAAATAAATCCTGGTAATAATTTTTCATCATCACTCAATTTTTCAAACTCAGAAGGAGGGAAGGTCTTTCCTGTAATAGCTTTGTAATAATCTATACTTTTTACATCTTCGTTTTCAAAAAGAATTAAAATATGATCACTACTTTGCTTTTTATCAATTCCAAAAAGTTTATCGTGTTCATCTCTTAAAAAAAATAGGGTTTCACTATTTCCTATGGCGTCTAAAGATTCAATAGCATTATTTTTAAATTTTCCGTACATGTTTTTACCTTTTAGTTGGCTAAAACCTGCAGAATCTTTTTTTACCAACAATGCATCATTAAGTATTTTTAATGAATCTAATTGTTCTGTTTTTATATTTGATAAAAAATGAATAGTATCACCTGTTATTTGATTTCCTTCTGCCCACATTATAGGAGCTGTAAACATTTTGGTAATTCCAGTTTTTTCATTTGTAACTAAAGAATCGCATTTACCTTGTAGGTTAGACTTAAAAATTTTAACTCTTTTAAAAGCTTTAATTAAGCGCTCACCAGCTACTCCAGTAACCATTAATTTATCTCCATGAACATACATAGAGTCTTTTTCCATTACAGAAATAGCTACAGCTCTATCTGTTATAAATACAGAGTCTTTTAGCTTGTAATATTCAGCATAACCACCTTTAATAATGGTTTCGTTTATTGTATCTAATACTTTAATATTTCCGGTTGCAGAAGCAAATTCTGTATTTCTATTGTAATATAAACTATCACCTGCAATAGTTCTATCACCATAAAATATTTTAGATTTTTTTAAAAAATGAGAAATATTTGTTTTTGTGTTATGATGCCCCTTTTCTGTATAGATAGCATTTTCATTACTTGTAATTGTTGATGGACCAAATAACTCGGCAATACCTGTACTTGTGTAATAATCTAAATGATCTGAAACTAATTTACTGTCTTTGTTTGTAACATCTACTTTAGTAAATGCTTGAAATTTATTAGTTTGTAAGTAATAATTACCAATTTTACTTTTAAGCAAGTTTGTAGTATCTTTTATGGTTCCCCAACTTTTATAAAATAAATGTTGTTTTTCTCTATCAAAATATAAGGTATCTGTTTTAAGAACCATCAGTTCATCCTTTAAAACAACATCTCCCCAAGAAGTAGCCATTTTTTTATTACCATCGTAATCTACATATTTACTATATTGAAAAATAGTATCACCTTGATTGATGACAACATTACCCATAGCTTTTATTAAATTCTTTTCAGAATAAATATATGCTTTATCACAACGTAAAGTTGCACCATCATGTTCAACAAATATATTACCTATAGAAATAGTTGCTCCTGGAAATTTAGGATCAACCATGGTATTATCGGCTTTTAAAATTTTAATTTTTTTAGATTGCGTAAATGCTTGAATACTAAAAAGTAAAATAAATATGAATAAAATATTTTTCAAGTGTAATAAGTTTAGATACAAAACTAATTAAAAAGTAATAATGAAACTTTAAATACTATGTTAAAAAAATAAGCTGTTTAAAATCTATTTTTGTTTAAATCATCTAATTTATTTTAAGTTTTAATAGTGTAAATATTTACTTTACAACTTAAATAAAAATCTACTTCCCAAAAGTAGTAGGTTTAGAATGATTAACTAAATTTTAAACAGCTTATTTAATTATTTTCTAACTATTGTTTGTTTTCTATCTGGACCTACAGAAACAATTTTTATAGGCACTCCAACAAAATCTTCAATATATTTAATATAGTCTTTTAATTCTTTTGGAAGCGTATCTTCACTTGTCATAGAAGTAATATCTTCTTTCCAACCTTTAAGTTCTGTATAAATTGGAGATACGTTATGTTCTTCAATATTGTATGGTAAGTGTTCAACTTCTGTACCTTTATAATTGTATGAAGTACATACTTTTAATGTATCAAATCCAGAAAGCACATCACCTTTCATCATCATTAATTGCGAAACACCATTTACTTCAACAGCATATTTTAATGCAATTAGGTCTAACCAACCACATCTACGTGCACGACCAGTAGTAGCACCAAATTCTTGACCAACACTAGACATTATTTCTCCATTCTCATCAAATAATTCGGTTGGGAATGGACCGGAACCTACACGTGTTGTATATGCTTTAAAAATTCCAAAAACTTCACCAATTTTATTAGGAGCAACACCTAAACCAGTACAAGCTCCTGCTGCTGTAGTTGTAGAAGATGTAACAAACGGATATGTTCCAAAATCAATATCTAATAAAGAACCTTGAGCACCTTCAGCTAAAACTGTTTTTCCAGTTTTTAAAGCATTGCTTAAATATTCTTCACTATCTATAAAAGTTAGTTCTTTTAAAATTTTAATTGCGTTAAAAAATTCTGTTTCTAATTCTTTTAAATCATATTGAATATCAACATCAAAAAAGTCGATCATTTTAATATGCTTTTCTGTTAAAGCTGCATATCTTTCTTTCCAATCTTCTAATTCTAGATCTCCAACTCTCATTCCATTTCTACCGGTTTTATCCATATAAGCTGGACCGATTCCTTTTAGGGTAGAGCCAATTTTTGCTTTTCCTTTTGAAGCTTCACTTGCAGCATCTAATAAGCGGTGTGTTGGTAAAATTAAATGTGCTTTTCTAGAGATTAACAATTTTGATTTAAAATCTAGATTGAATTTTGCTAGGTTTTCTAGTTCTTTTTGAAAAATAATAGGGTCAATTACAACACCATTTCCAACTACATTTACAGCTTTCTCATGAAAAATACCTGAAGGAATTGTATGAAGAACGTGTTTATGTCCGTCAAAAATTAATGTATGCCCTGCATTTGGACCTCCTTGAAAACGAGCAATTATATCATAGTTAGAGGTAAGAACGTCTACAATTTTCCCTTTTCCTTCATCTCCCCATTGTAGTCCTAATAATAAATTTACAGCCATGTTGTGTTACTTAATAATATGTTAGTATTAATTGTTTTTTTCTTTTTTTGTTCCGTAGAAATAGAGAGAATGCTTATGAATTTCAATATTAAAAGTATCTTCTATTGTTTTTTTTATGATTTGCACCCGAGGGTCACAAAACTCAATAACTTCACCGGTATCGGTTAATATTACGTGATCGTGTTGTTTATCAAAATAAGATTTTTCATAGTGTGCCTGATTTTTTCCAAATTGATGTTTTCTAACCAAACCACATTCTAAGAGTAATTCTATTGTGTTGTAAAGTGTTGCTCTACTTACTCTATAATTTTTAAGTTTCATTTGAATATAAAGAGATTCTATATCAAAATGATCGTTTAAATCATAAATTTCTTGAAGAATTGCAAAACGTTCAGGAGTTTTTCTATGAAGATTCTTCTCGAGAAATTTAATAAAAACGCTTTTTACAATTTTCTGGTTTTCAACACTCATAAGTTCACTATTTTAATTCTAAAATTAAACAACAAAGTTAAGCCTATTTTTTTTAAAAAATAGGCTTAATATTTATATTTATTAACTATAATTGTGAACAAACTAATGTTTATTAATTCTATCCACTTTCTCTATTCCATCAATCTTTTTTATAGCATCGCTTAATTTTTGTAGTTGTGATTTATTTTTAACACTTACTGTTATACTTCCTTCAAAAACACCGTTATTACTCGAAATATTTAAATTATGAATATCTACATTCATACTTCTAGAAATTACTTGAGTAATTTCATTTACGATTCCTACATGGTCTACTCCATAAAGTTTTAAAATTGCTTTAAACTCTTGATTATTAGAGTCTATCCATTTAGCACTTAATATTCTATAAGCATAATTTGCTTGGAGGCTTATAGCATTTGGACAATCTTTTTTATGAACTTTTATACCATCATTAATCGTAATAAAACCAAAAACTTTATCACCAGGAATTGGATTACAACATTGCGACATTTTATATTCTAAATGTTCTTCTTCTGCACCAAAAACTAAAGAATCATATTCTATAGCTACTTCATCTTTATCTATAACTTCTTGTTTAATGGTATTTCTACGTATTCTGTTTTTAAAGAAGCTAACAAAAGCATTATTTCTTTTAGCAACAAAATCTTTTAATTGTGAGTTTTCTATAGAGCCATTTCCAATTCTATAAAACAAATCTAAACTGGTTTTTAATTTAAAAAATACAACCAGTTCGTTTATAACTTTTTCGTTTAAAGAAATTTTTAGATGTTTTAACTTTCTTGTTAAAACTTCTTTTCCTTCTTCAGCAATTTTCTTTTGATCTTCTTTTAAAGCATTTTTTATTCGTGTTCTTGCACGTGCAGTAACAACAAAATCTAACCAGCCAACATTTGGTTTTTGATTTTTAGAAGTAATAATTTCTACTTGATCTCCACTAAAAAGCTCTTCACTAATTGGTTTTAATTTTCCATTAATTTTTGCGCCTCTACAATTCATACCAATTTGTGTATGGATAGAAAATGCAAAATCAAGAGCGGTTGCATGCTTTGGAAGTGCTTTTAAATCTCCATTAGGTGTAAAAATAAAAATCTCTTTAGCGTATAAATTTAATTTAAAATCTTCTACAAAATCTATTGCACTAGCGTTAGGATTTTCTAGAGATTCTTTAATTTTATTTAGCCAATCGTCTAAACCTGTTTCTCGTTCATTCTGATTTTTATATTTATAATGAGCAGCGTAACCTTTTTCGGCAATTTCATCCATTCTTTCTGAACGAATTTGAACTTCAACCCATTTCCCTTTTGGCCCCATTACGGTAATATGAAGTGATTCGTACCCAGTACTTTTTGGTTGGCTAATCCAATCTCTTAGTCTATTAGGGTTTGGTCTAAAATGATCAGTTACAATAGAATATATTTTCCAAGCATCAAATTTTTCTTCTTTTAAAGTAGATTTGTAAATAATTCTAATAGCAAATTTGTCATAAATTTCGTCATAAGTAACTCCTTGAGAGAGCATTTTTTTACGAATAGAATATATAGATTTTCTACGTCCTTTAATGGTATATTTAAAGCCTTCTTTATCTAAAGTTTCTTTAATAATATTACTAAAAGAGTCTATGTAAATTTTTTGTTCTTCTTTACTTTGAGTGACTTTATTTACTATATCATTATAAACATCTGGTTCTGTATATTTTAAACCTAGGTTTTCAAGTTCAGATTTTATATTGTAAAGTCCAAGTCTATGTGCTAAAGGAGCATAAATGTATAAGGTTTCAGACGAGATTTTAATTTGTTTATCTAAGGGCATTGCATCCATAGTTTGCATATTATGCAATCTATCAGCTATTTTTATCAAAATTACACGAACATCATCGTTTAATGTAAGGAGCATTTTTCTAAAATTCTCTGCTTGAATTGAAGCATCTTGATCTTTTTTTAAATGTGAAATCTTAGTTAAACCATTAACAATACGTGCTACATTTTCACCAAATAAACGTTCAATATCTTCTAAAGTATAATCGGTATCTTCAACTACATCGTGTAATAGTGCCGCTACAATTGAAGTAGTATCTAATCCAATTTCGTAAGCTACAATTTTAGCAACAGCAATGGGGTGAAAAATGTAAGGTTCACCAGTTTTTCTTCTTTGGGTGCTATGCGCTTCTAAAGCAATATCAAAGGCTTTTCTAATTTCTTTTTTATCAGCATCAGTAAAGGTTTGATACGCACCTTTAAGCAAACTTTTATATCGTTTTGCTATTTCTTTATTTTCTTCTTCTAAGCTTAAATTGTATGTCATCGATTAAATTTAATATTTTTTAATTACCCAACAATGTCAAATCTTTATTTTTTTAAATTTAATATGCGTTCTAATAAAGTAGGGTGTGAGTAGTGAAACTTAACGTACAAATTACTAGGTGTTAAATTGCTTAAACTATTTTTAGATAATTTTTTTAATGAAGAAATTAAAGCTTCTGCATTAAAATTAGCTTTAGCATAATCATCTGCTTCATATTCAAATTTTCTAGAGATAATATTCATTATAAATCCTGTAATTTCTGAAATAGGGCTGTACAATATTCCAAAAGATATCAATCCAATATGAAAACTGGTAAATTCAACTCCTAATGCTTGTGAAAGTAATTGATTACCAATAAAAAGTGATAAGATATAAAATGTAAATCCCGTTAAAATTAGCGATAATATTAAATTATAAATAATGTGTTTTTTTGTATAATGACCAATTTCATGTGCTAAAACAGCTACAATCTCATCAGTTTCTAAGTCGTTGATTAATGTATCGTATAAAGTAACTCTTTTTTGAGAACCAAATCCAGAAAAATAAGCATTTGCCTTTGTAGAACGTTTAGAACCATCTATAACAAAAATATTTTCTAAATTAAATCCTACTTTTTTACCAAAATCATCAATTGCCGTTTTTAATTCACCATCTTCTAAACTTGTCTGTTTATTAAAGATAGGTACAATTAATTTTGAATAAAAAAGATTCATAAAAATTGTAAAAACAGCAATTAACCCCCAAGCATATAACCAAAAGTTTGTAGTTGTTAGTTGGTAAAACCAGGTTAATAAAGCTAAAATTCCACCGCCAAGTACCAATAACATTAGCCAACCTTTTATTTTATCTAAAATAAATGTTTTTAAAGTTGATTTATTAAAACCAAAATTTTCTTCAATAACAAATATTTTGTAATATGAAAAAGGTAAGGTTAAAATATCGCTACCAAATAATATAATTCCAAAGAAAATAAGTGTAATTAAAATGGTATTATCTGTAATACTTCTTGCTATTCCATCTACATAAGCAAAACCTTCAAAAGCAAAAAAAAGCAATGTTAATAGCAAAGAAAATGCACTAGCTATATTAGAAAATTTATAATTAACTTTTTTATAAGCTTGTGATTTTTCGTACTCTTTTTGATCATAGATATCATTTAATTCTTCAGGAACAGCATCATTAAAATGTTTAGCATTTTGAGCATCTAAATAAGTATCAAATAAAAATTTGATGATAATTATACCTATTAATATGTAAAAAAGGATTTGTGGTGTCATTTTTTATAAACTATAAATTTAAAATAATTATAATTGACGTTGTCTAACAGCTTCAAATAAAATAATTGCCGCACTTACCGAAACATTCATAGAATCTATAGCACCTCGCATTGGAATTATAATATTTGAAGTGGTGTTTTGCAACCATTCATCTGTTAAACCAGTAGCTTCTGTACCAACAACTATTGCCGTTGGATTTGTGTAGTCTACTGTTTGGTATTCTACAGATGCAGTAAGGGATGCACCAAAAATATTAATTTTATGTGTTTTTAAAAAAGCAATAATTTCTGAAGTTGTTCCCGTTGCAATTTTAGTTGTAAATAAACAACCAACACTCGATCTAATAATGTTTTGGCTGTACATATCTGTTTTCGGATTTGCAATTAAAACAGCATCAATTCCTGCTGCATCTGCTGTTCTTAATAATGCTCCAATATTACCAGGTTTTTCCGGAGCTTCTGCAACTAAAATTAAAGGATTTTCCGATTGAAATATAAGAGTATCTAATACTAAATCTTTGGTTTTTGCAACAGCTAAAATGCCTTCTGTTGTAGTTCTAGTAGCAAGTTTTTGATGTACTTGATGTGTTATTTCAATAACTTCTATGTTTAAATCGGTGCTTTCAAGCAATGCAGTTAGAGTTGATTCATCAATAATTGATAAATCTACCAATAATGTTTGTATTTGGTAACCACCTTTTAATGCTAAAGAAGTTTCTCGTAATCCTTCAATTAAAAAAGTTTTTGTTTTTTTTCGAATGCGAGATTTTTCTTTAATCTGAAAAAGTTCTTTTACATACGTATTTTGTACACTTGAAATTTGTTTTCGCATAGTTGAATTAATAATTCACAAAGATAGTGATAAATAAAATTTTGAATGTCTTTAACTTTTTAAAAAAAAACAATAGTTTTAAGAGGTAAAATCAGCGTTTTTATGATAATTAATTAATAATACAACCATTTTACTATAACCTTCAATGCCATCTTTTTGTTTATTCGCTTTTAAAAAATTATCGTAAAATATTTTAAAATATTTTTCAGATCTATTTTGATACGATTCCCAAAAGGCTTGACTTTGTTTTATATCTTTTAAAATTCCTTTATTTATAAGTGGTTTTAAAGTTTCAAAACTTGTTGGGTCTTTTCTGTAAACTTCAGAAATACAATAGCGCAAGGCCATTAAATATCCTGCATAATTAAAATAAATATCTTTAGAATGTGTTGTTGCTAAATAACCCACAAAATTGGCTTCGCTTTCAGAGGCAATTCCAATTTGGTGTGCAGCTTCGTGACAAACTGTAGCGGCATAATTATTTTTAGGGATTAACGAATTTACTTGCGCCTCATTTGTAATAGGATTTATATAACCACCAAAACCCATATAGGTTAATGGCACACTAAAAAGTGAATGTTTTACTTTAGCATTTTTATAATTAAATTGAGGATGAATTTTTTCTAATTGATTGTAAGCTTCACCAACTTTTGCTTTAATCTGATTTTTTGTAAATAGATTTTCAACAACTAAGGTGTCATTTTTTGTTATAAACGTATGAACTTCATTTGTTTTGGAAATCAATTTTTTGGTAAACTTAACAAGCTCTTCATTGGAATAATCACTAACTTCAAAATCTAAAGAAGTATTTAGTGGAAGTCTAAAATAATTTAAAGCCCAATTAAAATGAAATACAAAAAAAACAATAGAAAGAATTCCAGTAATTTTAAAAAAAGTAGCTTTAAAATTAATTTTTTTACTTTTTATAGTTTTATAAAGTGCTCTTAAAATAAAAACAACCAGTGCTGTATACATTAAATCTCCTATTGAAAAAGGAATCCAACCTAAAATAATTCTTAAAAATCTTGAAATATAAATATATAAACCATTAGAATAGTAGGTTTCAACAATAGTAGGAAATTGAGCAATTATTTGAATAAAAGCCCATTGCATTACTAATAATAATGTAAGAATTTTATATCGTTTTTTTGAATTCATTTTGTAAAAATATGAAATAAATATTGACTAAATAGCGTTATAATAGTTATTAACAAAAAATACACTTATCAACAAAAATTGTGCAAATTAAATTGATATTTAAGGTACTTATTAAGATTAAAAATATACTTTTGTTTTTCTTTGAAAAAGGTTCGTTTATAGAATAATAATCCTTAATTTCATAAAAAAAATAGACGTTTAACACCATAAATTATAAACTATCAATTGAAAAATTTACAACCAACACCAGCTAAAAAATTCAAAAAGAGTTCTGTTATAAGTCTAGAGAAAGGTAAACTTCCTCCGCAAGCAGTTGATTTAGAGGAAGCTGTGCTTGGTGCTATGATGATTGATAAAAAAGGAGTAGATGATGTTATTGATATTTTACATCCAGAAGTTTTTTATAAAGAAACTCATCAGTACATTTATGAAGCTATTTATGCTTTGTTTCAAAATTCTGAACCTACAGATTTATTAACGGTTTCTAATCAGTTACGTAAATCTGGAAAGTTAGAGCTTGTTGGTGGCGATTTTTATTTGGTTGGTTTAACGCAAAAAGTATCTTCATCTGCACATATAGAATTTCACGCACGTATTATTCTTCAAAAATATATTCAACGTAAATTAATTTCAATTTCTGCTGAAATTATTGAAGAAGCTTATGACGAAACTGTAGATGTTTTTGATTTATTAGATGATGCTGAAACCAAGCTTTTTGAGGTAACTCAAGGGAATCTTAAAAAAGGATCTGAAGATGCTCAAGGATTAGTTACGCAAGCAATTAAAAAAATTCAAGAAATATCTAATAAAAGTGGAATGAGTGGTGTAGCTACTGGTTTTACACGATTAGATGAATTAACATCTGGTTGGCAACCTTCAGATTTAGTTATTTTAGCTGCACGTCCTGGTATGGGTAAAACAGCTTTTGTAATGTCTATGGCAAAAAATATGGCCATTGATTTTGGAACTCCAGCTGCTATATTCTCATTAGAGATGTCTTCTGTTCAGTTAATTACCCGTATGATTTCTAGTGAAACTGGAATTTCTTCAGGAAAATTAAGAAAAGGTAATTTAGAACCTCACGAATGGGAGCAATTAAACGTAAAGGTTAAAAATTTATCTAAAGCACCAATTTTTATTGATGATACTCCTTCATTATCAATTTTTGATTTACGAGCAAAAGCACGTCGTTTAGCATCGCAACACGGAATTAAAATTATAATTATTGATTATTTACAGTTAATGACTGCTGGAAGTTCTTCAAACGGAAATAGAGAGCAAGAAATATCAACAATTTCTCGAAATTTAAAAGCATTAGCTAAAGAATTATCAATACCAGTAATTGCACTTTCACAGTTGTCGCGTGCCGTTGAAACTCGTGGAGGAAGTAAAAGACCTTTGCTATCAGATTTACGTGAATCTGGTGCAATTGAACAAGATGCGGATATTGTTTCGTTTATATTTAGACCTGAATATTATGGTTTAACTGAATGGGACGACGAAGAAAGAACACCATGTGAAGGTCAAGCTGAATTTATTGTTGCAAAACATAGAAATGGTGGTTTAGAAAATATACGTTTAAAATTTACAGGACATTTAGCACAATTTAGCAATTTAGATGAAGATTTTGGAAACGAATTCCATTCTAAAATGAATAATGAAATATCAGCAGAAGATGCTTTTGGAGCTCCTGATAATTTAAATGACGATGACGTACCATTTTAAAAATTAATTAATTGAAATTGTTAAAAAACTTCTTTCTGAAACGCATTTTAATTATTGTAATGTTATTTATTACAACTTTTAGTTATGCTTCATTTATATTAATTCCAATGGATGATGTTACACAAACCAATCATTTAAAAGCGTATGGAATTACCTTTTGGTCTTTAGAACAAGGAAATACAGCACAATGGTTACTTAATTATGAAGGTGGTTCTTTTTTATTAGAAGATAATGAAGCTACAAGAAATGAATGTAAAATTAGAGGTGTAACATTTCAAGTAATTTCAGATGCACAAGCTGCAAGTATTTTAGAAGAAATTAGCAGTCCTTCTAAAAATATGGAAGCGGTTGTCTTAGAAAAAGCACCTAAAATTGCTGTGTATTCTCCAAAAGATAAAATGCCTTGGGATGATGCCGTAACTATGGTTTTAACTTATGCCGAAATTCCGTTTGATGTAGTTTATGATGAAGAAGTGCTAGATGAAAAACTACTTTTATATGAATGGTTGCACTTGCATCATGAAGATTTTACAGGTCAATATGGAAAATTTTATGGAGCTTATAAAACTGCGCCTTGGTATATAGAACAAAAAAAAGCAGCTGAAAATCTAGCAATAAAGTTAGGATATGCTAAAGTGTCTGAACAAAAATTAGCTGTAGCTTTAAAAATTAGAGATTTTGTTATTGGTGGCGGATTTATGTTTGCAATGTGTTCAGCAACAGATAGTTTTGATATTGCATTGTCTGCTGAAGGTGTAGATATTTGTGAAACTATGTTTGATGGTGATCCCTCAGAAATAGATTATCAGAATAAAATTGATTATAGTAGAACTTTAGCGTTTAAAGATTTTACACTAGTTAGAAATCCAATTGAATATGAATTTTCTTCAATAGATATGACTAGTAAAAGGCAAAATATAAAACGCACAGCTGATTATTTTTCATTAAAAGAGTATTCTGCAAAATGGGATCCTATACCAACTATGTTATGTCAAAACCATACACAATTAGTAAAAGGTTTTATGGGACAAACTACTTCTTTTGATAGAGATGCCATAAAATCTAATGTATTGGTAATGGGAGAAATTAAATTAAATAGAGAGGCACGTTATATACATGGTGTTAAAGGCAAAGGAATGTTTACTTTTTATGGAGGTCACGATCCAGAAGATTACCAACATAGAGTAGGAGATCCTAAAACAGAATTAGACTTACATCCTAATTCTCCTGGATATCGTTTAATATTAAATAATGTACTTTTTCCAGCAGCAAAAAAGAAAAAACAAAAAACATAAATCAAAAAAACACAATACTGTTAATAAAGCACTTAAAATTTTATTCATAAAAGTTATTGCTTCATAGTACTAAAATAGTATTTTTGTTTTTTTTAAATAAAAACATAAAATGTCAACTACACAACAACTGCAAGATTTTGCACAACAAGTAAGAAGAGATATAGTAAGAATGGTGCATGCTGTAAACTCAGGTCACCCTGGAGGTTCTTTAGGCTGTAATGAATTTTTAACAGTACTTTACCAAGACACAATGAAATATAGTACAGATTTTACTATGGATGGTAAAAATGAAGATGTTTTCTTTTTATCAAACGGACATATTTCTCCGGTTTTTTATAGTGTTTTGGCAAGAAGTGGTTTTTTCCCTGTTTCTGAATTAGCTACTTTTAGATTATTAAATTCACGTTTACAAGGGCACCCAACAACTCACGAAGGTTTACCTGGAGTGAGAATTGCATCAGGTTCTTTAGGTCAAGGAATGAGTGTTGCATTAGGTGCTGCACAAGCTAAAAAATTAAATGGCGATGACCGTTTAGTATACTCTTTACATGGTGATGGTGAATTACAAGAAGGTCAAAACTGGGAAGCAATTATGTATGCTGCAGGAAAAAATGTAGATAATTTAATTGCAACAGTAGATTATAATGGTCAGCAAATTGATGGTTCTACAGACCACGTAATGCCTTTAGGAGATTTAAAAGCTAAATTTGAAGCTTTTGGATGGGTAGTTTTGGAAATTGAAAAAGGAAATGATATTGAAGCTATTAAAGCTGGTTTAGCAGAAGCAAAATCTTTAACCGATAACGGAAAACCAGTTTGTATTTTATTAAAAACAGAAATGGGTAACGGTATTGATTTTATGATGGGAACTCATGCATGGCACGGAAAAGCTCCAAGTGATGCTCAATTAGCAGAAGCTCTTGCTCAAAATCCTG
Source organism: Lutibacter sp. A64 (assembly GCF_022429565.1). NCBI lineage: Bacteria > Pseudomonadati > Bacteroidota > Flavobacteriia > Flavobacteriales > Flavobacteriaceae > Lutibacter > Lutibacter sp. A64. The sequence goes on along the minus strand of NZ_CP092487.1, from coordinate 1,019,016 downwards.
AAACTTTAGGAGATTACTAAAAATTATATAAGTTTAAATATTTATTCGTTTAAACGTTAATTATAAAAGGCTGCTTAGGAAGCAAAAACTTTTTAAGCAGCCTTTTACTTTTTTAAGATTTATTTATAATATTTATTTCTACTTATTGTAAGTTTCAAATTATATTTACAACTAAGTAAAAGGGTAGATAAATTCAACCTTTAAATTTTTTAATCATTTAATAATTAGTATGAAAGTAGGAATTGTTTGTTATCCAACATTTGGAGGTAGTGGAGTAGTAGCATCTGAATTAGGTATGTCTTTAGCAAAAGAAGGAAATGAAGTGCATTTTATTACCTATAAACTTCCTGTTAGGTTAGATTTTATTTCAAATAACATTCATTTTCACGAAGTTTTTGTTGAAGAATATCCGTTATTTCAATTTCAACCATACGAATTAGCACTTTCAAGTAAAATTGTAGAAGTTGTTGAAATGTACAATTTAGAAATTTTACATGTACATTATGCAATTCCTCATGCATATGCGGCTTATATGGCAAAACAAATGCTAAAAGAAAAAGGAATTGTTGTAAAAGTTGTAACTACTTTACACGGAACAGATATAACTTTAGTTGGAAGTCATCCAAATTATAAAACAGCTGTAGAGTTTAGCATCAACCATTCTGATGTTGTTACAACTGTTTCAGATAGCTTAAAAAGTGATACATTAAGGTTGTTTAATATTAAAAAAGAGATTCAAGTAATATACAATTTTATTGATTTTGATAAATACCCAGAAATTACTGATGAAGAATGCCAAAGAAGTAGTATTGCTCAGAATAATGAAAAAATAGTAACCCATATTAGTAATTTACGCCCAGTTAAAAGAGCGTGGGATGTTATTGATATTTTTTACAAAATTCAGAAAAAAATACCATCAAAATTATTATTAGTTGGAGAAGGCCCAGACCGAGAACGTATAGAATGTATGGCAAAAGATTTAGGGATTCTAGATAAAATACTTTTTTTAGGAAATAGTAACGAAGTGAATAAGTTATTGTGTTATTCAGATTTATTTATATTACCATCTGAAACTGAAAGCTTTGGGTTAGCAGCTTTAGAAGCTATGGCAGCTAAAACACCTGTTATTTCTACTAATTCTGGTGGTTTGCCAGAGGTTAATATTGAAGGTGTTACAGGATTTTTAAGCAATATAGGTGATACCGATAATATGGCTAAAAATGGAATATATATTTTAGAATCTGATGAAAGACTGTTAAAATTTAAGCAAAATGCATTTGCACAAGCTCAACAATTTAGTCTACAAAATATATTACCAGGTTATATAGAAACGTATAAAGAAGTTTTAGGTAAATAAAGTTAATAGATTTATTTAGGATTTATAATAATCTAAAGCATCAATTAATAGTTCTTTTTCTACTTTACAGTTAAACTTATATTTTTCATAATTAGAAAGTAATACAAAATTTACTTGTCCGCCTACATTCTTTTTATCGTGAATTAAAAGCTCAATTAT